>CAZUSQ010000122.1:0-4007 GCA_964622655.1 uncultured Methanosarcinales archaeon | reverse complement strand
GAGATAAAATAGTAAACATAACTTATTTATAAATGTTATTAAAAAAATTATAATAGTATTATAAAAAAAATTATAATCATCTACTTGCAACTTTAGGTTCTTCACTTTTTATAATATCTGTTAGCTCTTTAATCATTTGATTTTTTCTTCTTTTAACATCAAAGTCAATGCTAATGGCAGGTATAGAAGACCGTATAAGCCCAGTTAACCAACTTGCAGCTAAAGTGAATTTCCAAAAATCAATATAGTCTTGAATTTTAATACTAGTATACTCACTTACTTTATATAATGCCGCTGCACATAGAAAACCAACTACTGCTGCACCTATACCTGTTATTCTCTTATAATTTTGTTTTACATCAACTACTAATTCTTCCATACTAGTACTTGCTGATTTAATAACATCAAAATAATGATTGCCATCTATCCTACCGCTTAGATACTCTATAGCCAACTTCTCAAATATTTCTACTTCTCCTTTTAAGTTAAAAGCGAAATTTTTTTTGTATTTGTGAATTTTCCATACATTACATGGATAAAAAGACACTTCTCCTTTTTGTTCAGACCTTTGAGTAAGTGCTTCTATTTTATAGCGCCTTTGGCGTGCATCCTTAACAATTAGATAACAAGATGGTTCATTAATAGGATAGAGGATGTACCCTCTCTCTAAAGTAATAGAATCAGTTTTTAATTTATCTTTTAATTCTCTTTCAATGAGACTCAAATCTTCTTGTCTTAACAATCTAATTTCTGTCATGGCAAACCATTAATTAATCATTATTTTCTAAAAGTAAGCATATTCAACATTTAAACCTTACCAACCAAAAACCTTATAAACACTAAATTTATAACACTATTAAAAAATAATTTATAATGGCATGTAGATTAATTACGAAGTAATTATGGCGGTGCAATATGTTCATCATAGACAAGCAGAAAAACGAAGTTTATTCTTTGCCGGCCAAAGAAATAAGTGCAGAGCATGCAAATAGCTTAAGTTCTGAATTGGCTCAAAAAATACTTCATTTATTGGCAAAAGAAGCAATGTATCCGATAGATATTGCAAAAACATTAAAGGTTCATGAGCAGAAAGTATATTACCACATTAGAAATCTTGAGAAAGCTGGCGTTATTAAAGTTGTTAAAAAAGAGACAAAACAAGGAGCAACAGCTAATTTCTATGCTTTGACAGAGCCTGCTTTTGTAATAAAATTCAAGAATTTTGAAACAACAAGCAAAATAGCTCAGATAAGAAACGAATCAGAATTTCTTGAGCCATTTATCAAAGATGGACAGCTTGACGCTTTAATTATTGTAGGCTCCCCTGATCCACATGGTCCAGACAAAGCAAGAAGCAGGGATGGCTATTATGGAATTGACTTAGCATTGTTTATTGGGACTTTTTTAAACTATGTTCCTGTTTTTAATGTCAAGCTTGACACAGAAGTGAGAGAAAATGATTTAGAAAATAATCTCATTTTAGTTGGAGGCCCAATAACAAACAAAATAACTGAAAGAGTAAATCCAAAGCTGCCAATAAGGTTTGAAAACGGCAATATAAAATCAACTATATCAAATGAAATCTATCCACAAGATGAATGTGGTTTAATTGTAAAAATTAAAAGTCCTTTCAACAAAGACAAATACATTTTAGTTGTCGCAGGCAAAAGGTTTAGCGGCACAAGGGCTGCAATAATTGCTTTTTTAAAAGATTTCAAGAAAGTAACAAATGGCAATATACATAACCCAAGCGTAAAAGCGAAAGTTGTTGAAGGCATTGATTTAGATTCAGATGGAATAGTTGATGATGTTGAGTTTAGGGAATAGTTTAATTTTGAAAAAATTTAAATTAATTTAATGCGTTGAGAAAGAAATTTAAAAAATCAGAGTCATTGTAATGCTGGCATTAAGAAATACATTACATAAACTAAACAATGAAAAATTAAATCAATTCGCCTTCGGCAAAATCTAGGCTCGCACATTGGCTCGCCGATATATTTCAACTAATTAAAATGGTAAAGAAAGAAATAAGGGTTGTTGGAATTGATGATGCACCTTTTGATAAGTTTAATGATTCAAAAGTTTTAGTAGTTGGGGTTGTGATGAGAGGTGGCTCTTGGATTGATGGAATTTTGTCAACAAAAGTTAATGTTGATGGAAATAACTCAACAAAAAAAATAGCAGAGATGATTAACAAGTGTAAATTCAAGCCACAACTGCAATGTATATTTCTTGATGGAATTGCAGTTGCTGGATTTAATGTTGTTGATGTTAAGGAATTGAACAAAAAAACAAAATTGCCTGTAATAGTTGTGATAAGAAGAATGCCTGATATTAAAACTATTAAAGAAACATTAATTAAAATAAATCAAAAGCAAAAAATAAAATTAATCGAAAAAGCAGGAGAAGTAATTAAACTCGACAATATTTTTGTCCAATTAACTGGAATCGATTTTGAAGAAGCAAAACAAATTCTAAAAATTGTATGCACAAGAAGCTTAATTCCAGAACCATTGAGGTTGGCACATTTAATTGCTTCTGGTGTTACTGTTGGAGAAAGCAAGGGAAGGGCTTAAATATTTGACTACAACAATCTAAGAAAATCTTCCAAGCTCAATTCAGCTTGCCTCATAATACTCTTCAGTGTTCCTTTAGCAAGTTCTTTGTGTAAAGGAATTGGTATTGTTATCTTACCTTTTTCTGTTTGCTTGTTAAGAATAGCATGACTTCCTTTGGTTCTCACATGCTCGTAACCAATCTTAGAAAGCGCTTTAATCACTTCAATGCCTGATACTATCGGCAACTTAGGCATTTTTTGTGACTTCTACAATAGAAAATAACGGAGGTTCATTGCTTAGCAATTCTTCATATCTTTCTGGCTGTTCTTCTAGGTATAGTTCTATAGCTTCTTTGATATTTTTCATAGCTTCGTCCATATCTTTGCCTTGGCTTGCAATGCCTAAACTAGGGCAATGAGCAACAAATACAACGCTGTTATCACTTAACTTTTCCTTGTTGATGACAATATCCATAAAGTATTTCTTTTCCATATCTAAATAATATATCACGATATTTTTAAATCTTTGTATTTTTGGATCTGAAAATTAGAATTTAAGAATAGTAGTATTTTCCACTCTCCTTTTGTTCTCTATCCAATCTAGAATCAAGCTTATTAACCCTTGGTCTATTTGTCTCAGGATCTCTTCTTAGAGTTATTTGCAATTCCTTCAAAAACTTGTTCATTCCTTCTTCCATTTCAAAAGGTCCAGTTACTTCTCCTGAAATTGCAGGCTTTCCTTCAAAAACAATAAGCTTATCGCTGATGTAATCAACAAACAATAAATCATGATCAACAATCAATGCAGAGGCATTTTTTTGCTCAACAAAATCTCTAATTATTTTTGACAAAACAAGCCTTTGCTCTGCATCAAGGTAAGCTGACGGCTCATCTAGCAAATATAAATCAGCATCTTGTTGTAAGCAATGTGCAATTGCAACTCTCTGCAATTCCCCTCCTGATAATTCATTCAGCTTATTCAAAGATAATGGCTCAAGATTTAGCGGATGTATAATTTGATTTTCATATTTTTGAAATGCAATTTTTAATACATCAACAACTAAATTGTCAGATGATTCGAGGTATTGTGGCTTATAGCTAACCCTAACTTTATTTGTTGTATCTCCTTTGTCTTGCTTTAAAACCCCAGCTAATATTTTAACAAAAGTTGTCTTTCCAATTCCATTCTCTCCAAGAATTCCAATTATTTCATTTTTATGTATTGTCCCTTTATGAGCTTTTAATGAAAAATTGCCAAGCTTTTTCTCAATATCGTGCCAAGATGTAATTGCCTCTTTTATATGCTTTTTCTTAACTGGTGGCTTTTCAGCAAACTTTATTTTTGAATCTCTAAACCTAATATTTTCTTCCTTTATATAGCCACAAAGATAAACATTTACGCCATCCTTTACTGGTTTCACTCCACTTACTATTCCATAACAATCTTCTT
>CAZUSQ010000121.1:0-4023 GCA_964622655.1 uncultured Methanosarcinales archaeon | reverse complement strand
CTTCCATCGCTTAATTTCTCTTTGTTTATTACTATTTCTATGAAGTATTTCTTTTTCATAGGCGTATGATATATCCTCAAATTTTTAAATCTTTGTATTTTGAGAATAAAATATTCTATAGGAGAAAGCAGGGGAAGGGCTTAAGTTTTATTTTGCCTTGATTTTCTGTATATAAATATTAAAATCGAAAATACTACTGCAACCAAAAATATGTAAGGAACTATTTTTGAATATTTTTCGGGTCCTACAATCCAGCACAAAAGTCCGCCCCAAGTACCAGGAGAACCAAAAACATAGAAACATTTTTCATTTAAAGACAATACAAAAAGATAAACTATTAAGCCTAAGCAACCTAACAATATGAGATATAGGTCTTTTTTGCTCTTAAGCCTTAGGGATTCTTTAATTTTTGACATGATTTACTTAACAGGTAAAAACTTTTCTGGGACTTAAACTACTGCTTTGTAAGCATTAATATCCTTTTAGCTCATAAAATTCGTCCAACAAATCAGGCTTAGAAACACTTGATAAATCTCCTTTGCTTCCTTTCTTTTCCCACTTTAAATGCCATAAATAAAGTAGTCCTACTGACATTTGCTCTAAGTAAATACCCAAACTCCAGATTATGCATTCATAGATTATCACCACAACCCAAAATGCTGTTGAAAAAACAAATCCTGTCTCGTCAAGTAAAAAAATAGGAATCAAGGGTAGAGCCATTAATAAAGCAGCAAATCCTGTGATGGTGTATGTTGTTAAGAATTGAACAGGATGTTTTCTTATTATCTCTATTGATTTTCTGAATGCTGAAAATGATCCTTTATTTTCCCATGCAATAGCAGGCAATGACAAAAATATGCTCATCCTTACAAGCTTTTCAAACATGCTCAAGCCCAATTTTGCCCATGAAAATGGCCCGCTTTCAGCGCCGCCAAGAGTTCTTGCAGCGTCCCTTATTGAAGGATCAGCCCTTTCTTTTTCCTTGGACTTCGAAGTTAGTATCACTATTATCAATATTATGAACCAAACCAATGCCAGCAGCAAAGCTAGAGGTATGACGGCAAAAAAATCCCATGAGAAAAATTCTTTTAAGGCTTTTGATAGGGATATTTTTTCTCCAGACTCGATTTGCTGAACAAATTCCAGCATAAGCAAATTCATAAGCGTGATTACATAAGCTATGATAAATAAAATCAAATAAAAATGAAAATATGCAAACCACACAGAATCCGGAGTTTTAAAGTAATACCTAAAGTACAAAACAATCCCGGCAAAAACAATCCAACTTATAAATATCGGCAGCAAAAGCACGGGCTTCTTAAAAACAACTATCAAGGAGTCTTTAAATAATTTCCATCCTTCATTAATGCTGTTTAAAATGGGCATTGTAATTGCAGAGACTATTAGACTTATTCACCTATACTTAGATTGTGCTCTACCTTGATTGTCTCTTGGTATGGTTGTGTCACTCGCTGTGTAAGTTAACTTAAAATCTTGAACATATTTTTCACCTACTTTTCCTGGCAATACTTTACAAGTAAATGTTGATGACTCAAGATTTTTTATATTAACATTCTGCGGTTCGCAAGCCACATTATTTTGTATTAGAAATAGAATTGCTGAATTCACATCTTGTCCTAAATTGTTCCTTATGGTTAACTGCAAATTCCCATCTGAATATACATTAAATTCCTCGCAAAAAAAACCAAGGCCAATAATACAGCTTGTTGGCAAAAACTTCTCTGGGCTTAAAACTCCAAAATAAGCTAAGTTCCCTATGGCTAATAGAATAATCAATATCAAAGGCAAGGCAAGAGCCACAATTATCGATTTCCAAGTGTTTATTTGATGAATCGCTTTAACTACAATAACAGTTATTACAATGCTCCACAATCCTATAACCCATTCAATTATCATTCCTGCGTATAGAACATTTATGAAAGTAAATATCATGAGCCAACTTAGCAGGAATACATGTGATTGTGCCCTGAAAAAATCTGGCAATCTGCTTTGCCCGCCAAATAATTTTGCTAAACCGTGGTAAATAAGAATTAGAACAGGACCAATTATAATTGATATTACAAGATTAAAAAAAGAGAATTCTGTTAGGGGACTTTTGAAATAATTTCCAAGTTCATTCGACAAAACAGCAATAATAATTATTATCCATCCATAAACTAAAGCGCTTTTGTCTTTCGCAAGTACAATTGCAGCGCTGCCATCAAGCTTTATTAATCGCAATCCTCTTTCAATAGAGTCTAAAAATCCCATCAATAATACTCCTTAATGAATTACTTTAAATATATTTTGGTTTTAGAGAAGCACTAATTTGACTATCGTAAATTAAATCATGCACGCAAAGAAACTCCTATTAAGCCCATATAATAGGATATTAATGTGATTAAAATTGTTAGTATAACAATAACTTTTGTAATGTTTTCGTACTTACTCTTACAATAGGTTATGAGCCAAATTATCAGCGTTAACATAGTATAAAAGATAAAAATAATAATGATTGGATTAAAAAAATTAATGAAAAATGTCGGATTAATGGAATAAACAAATATAAACATGAACCCAAAGGGCACCACAAACAGCCCTTCATAAAATCCTTCCCATAAAGAGTAATATGGGTTACTTATTGTACCTATAACCCTGAAAATTACCAGAATCAGGTAAAGCACAGGGAAGAAATACCATTTCATAGTTAGTCTCCAAAAAAGATTCTTATCTATAGTGCTAACAGATTTCATATTCTCTCAATTATAATAACAATTTAAATATATTTGCTTTTTTAAGTAATCTAAAACAAAATAATTAAATACAAGTTGTCCAATAAGTAGAAAAGTTATCTAATGGCTAAAAAAGCTGTGTCAATAAAAAAGGAAATACCAATTGGTGTAAAGATTATCTCTGTTTTATCTTATTTAGGAGCTGCCGGAGAATTAATCCTTGCCATACTATTAATTATTATTTTGATTGGTGGGTCAGTCCTAGTAAAATTCACTCCATCTGCTGCCCCTCTTGGTAAATATATAATTGCAGGTATTGTTATACTTTTAGCATTGGCAGCGCTTAACTTTTTTATTGGGCTAGGCTTATGGAAAGGACAGAAGTGGGCAAGGATAGCAGCTATACTCTCTTCTATTATAACTGTATTGTTTGGAATTTTTTTAGCAAAGATTGAAGGAAGTTTCGGCACCAAAATAATTGGAATTGTAATATATGCCTTCATTGCTGGTTATTTGATATTTAATAAAAAAGTAAAAGCTGCGTTTTCTTGAAAATGAATCCTAAAAGATATATCCTTATATGTATAAAATCCGTTAGGAATATTTAAATATTGATTTAAAATAAGTAGTTTAAATGGAAAAATCAGAGGAAATATATGCAAAAAGGCAAAAGAACTTATTCTTCATATCTTCCGGCATTTTGGTTCTAAATATTTTATTGGTTCTTGGGTTGTACGGCATCGCTTCTATGGAAATTATATTGGATGACCCCATCGGTTTCTTTGCTTATTATGTGATTGCAATGATATTATTGGCCATAACAGGTATAGCAATTGGAGTAACTGCTCTCCTTTACGCTTACAAATCAAAAAATTCAAAATATGATCTTCTTACGATTATCATTATAGTAGTGCATCTTCTTTTTATCTTTTGGATATTCTATATAATAAGAATTTCATTGCTAGGATTCCCACCTTATGGAGCATAAGTATTATAAGAATTTTGCATATTCTAATGTGAACACAGCCTTTTAGTATGATTTATAACTTAGCAATATTGCAAGTTTCAGAAAAAATATGTTTCAAATAAAAATGAAATCAAATTTAAGTATAGTAATACTTCCCTTTTTCTTTCTGCTCCCTATCCAACCTCGAATCCAATTTATTAACCCTAGGCCTGTTTGTCTCTGGATCTCGTCTTAAAGTTATTTGCAATTCCTTCAAAAACTTGTTCATCCCGTCTTCCATGTCAAAAGGGCCTGTTACATTTCCATTAATTGCAGGCTTTCCCT
>CAZUSQ010000120.1:2414-4026 GCA_964622655.1 uncultured Methanosarcinales archaeon | reverse complement strand
TTCCAAATAAAAGAGCATCAATGGTCTGTCTTTATTGTCTTTTGCCAAATAGCAAAACAAGTTTTGACTTTTTTCTAACCCACAACCAATAGCAACTATCTTATTAATAGAAATACTTAGGGTAGCTCTTTTTTGTGTTACCTTGCTCTTCCAACCTATGCTTTCAAATTTTATTTTCATATTAAATCATTACCATTATTGGTAACCAATATAAGTAACAATAAGTATATAAATCTTTTGGTACTATACTTTGATATGCAAAGTTCTCCTTTTAAGAAAGAAAAGCTAATTCACAAGACTATTATCGAGCTTCTGAGAAATAATCCTAAAGGATTTACTATGACTGAAATAGTACGAAACACAAAGGTTTCTCGGAAGGCCGCTGAAAAGCACTTGCAAGTTTTAGTTCTTGAAAATGAGATATACATGAAACAATTTGGTGTTACGAAAGTTTACTACCCAAACAACAGAGTTCATCACTTTGATTTTGAGCATTTAGATTACAACAACAAAACCATATGGTTTGACATCTTAGAAAATGAGTATGGAAAGTACTTGCTTATACAGAAAAAGAAAAAAATTGGTAACGAATGGGATCATGAACATTCAATCACAATACCATTAGAGCAATGCGAACAATTCTTTAAAGTTTTAGATAAGGTGCTGCATTCCCACCGCATGAGCAAATTGCTTAAGAATTAATAAATTCTATCGAAAACTGATGTATATCCTTTCATTAAATCCCTATGCACATCAATAGCCTTTCTTCCTTTTTTAATCATGAAATCTACAAAGCTAAATGCAACATCATGCAAGCCATTTCTTGCAGGCTGAAAGTCAAATTCATCTTTAATGCTCATTCCTAGATTTGCTACATTATGTTCTTTAATTGTTTTTGCCCATTCTATTGAGAATGCAAATGCCTTTGCCTCTTCGTCGTGCTTATTTGGCAATGCTTCTGTAAGAACGTGCCCAATTTCATGCCCTATAACAAGTATTAATGCGTCTAAGTGATTTTCTATGACGAATATTTGTTTGTTGTGTCTATTTATAGAGAAGCCCAAAATCCCATTGTTCCAATAGCCAAAGCTGGAATGTACCGTTTTAAATTCATCAAATGGCAATACATTGATTGAAATATTTTTAGGAAACTTCACCTTCATCATCAACTCAGAAATCTCTTCAGCAATTTTTCTTGCTTCATCATTGTCGTCTATAAATCTTGCTTTTGGTCTTGATGGTTTTAGGAAAATTTCTGGTGTAAATGAATGAGTTGTTGGATATGCTGTTGCATATTGTTGATGATGTTTATATTGAGGAATTGATGTTTTTTTGGTATATTTTGGTTCAAAAATCTCAAAATTTTCTCTTTCAAAATTGTAATTATCGTCGACATTTTTTGAAAAATAATTTACTTTAGAGTAAGAGTTATTTGAATAAGAACCACCAACAATGTATTCCAAGCCGCTTGAATAGTGCATCTTAACCTTGAATTCTCACTTTGCTGTTAATTTGTTAGAGTTTATATGCTTATTGGTAGTTATTTAGAACGCCTAAAAAGGCAAAATTTTAGCTCTATAAGGCTTACAAAGTAAAATTATATACTAATTTT
>CAZUSQ010000120.1:0-2314 GCA_964622655.1 uncultured Methanosarcinales archaeon | reverse complement strand
AAAGGCAAAATTTTAGCTCTATAAGGCTTACAAAGTAAAATTATATACTAATTTTTATAGTGCCTAACAATGTAAAGTCTCACTTTTACTTAAATAACAATAAACCTTGCATATGTTTTGTTTTTCTTTTGTCCATTATGTATATTTTTGTCTTTTTGTGCAGCTCTATTGGTTAAAAGTTCACATTTTTAATAAAATTCAGATTCAATAGTTATTCTTTCTTTTCTTACCACACCAGCATTAAATAAATTTATTTTTTTCATAATACTTTTTCATTCATTTTTACTCTATGAACTCTCACTTTTTACTATGTGACATCACTTTTATTAAAAATTTTCTATATAGAAAATTAATAGCTTATTTAATATTTAATTCAAAATATATTTCATAATAAATATTTAATAATAAGTTTTTTAGAAAAAGAATGTTAGATTATACTGATAAAATAATATAAATTAGAAAGATGTTTATTTAAAATATATTATAAATAAAATACTATTGACTAAATTATATAATTAAAAACTAAAATATTTAATAAATTTTAATTGAAAAATTCTAACAAAAACATTAAATTCTTGCAGAAATTTTGTTCAAAAATGAAACGGATTTTGATTATTTTTTTACTAATTTTTTTAGTAAGCTGTGCAAAAAATTTTAATGAAATTTTAATTGATAATGGAGAAAAATTAATCAAAATAAAAGTTGAAATTGCCGACGATAATGAGGAGAGAGCAAAAGGTTTGATGTTCACAGAAAAATTAGATGAAAACGAAGGAATGCTTTTTGTTTTTGATGAAGAAAATTATCAAACATTTTGGATGAAAAATACTTTGATTTCATTAGACATAATTTTTATTGATGAAAACTTTGAGATTGTTGACATAAAAAATGTTCAGCCGTGCAGAGAAGAGCCATGCACCTTGTATGAATCGTCAAAACCTGCAAAGTATGTTTTAGAGGTTAATGGAAATTTCACGCTAAAGAACAAAATTAAAATAGGAGATAGAGTTATAATAAAAAAATGAAGAAACTTAGTACATTATCGGCAGTTATTCTTGTATTTTTAATTGCATGTGCGCCTCAAGAAACACAAAAAAAAGGGCCATTTTGCGGCGACAATGTTTGCCAAGACAATGAGAAAGAAAGTGGCTGCAAAGCAGATTGTGGAGGTTTTGAAGGTATTACAAAAGTGCAATGTGAAACAGCTGGGGGCAAATGGAATGATTGTGGCTCACCTTGTGCTGGAACTGATGCAGATTTTTGCATTCAAGTTTGCAGAGCACAATGTGAATGCAACAATGCTGGATTTAAATGTCCTGCTGACTATAAATGTAGATTAAGTGGTAAGAAAGCAGATGAAATAGGAGTTTGTATCAAAGAGTAAAATTCCATAAATATTTAAACTAGAACTTTCACAAAAAACAAAATGAAGGAAATGAAATGCAAGCATTGCAATGAAAAAATGATGAAAAAAGGAATTATTCAAAGTGGAAATTCTAAGTATGAAGTTTATAGATGTAATGAATGTGGAAATGAGGAAATGAAAGCAATTGGTGTTAATCCGAGTTATCACAGGTGAAAATTAAATTTACTGAAAATGGGAAATATAGTTATCGACGCCATTTAGGCCTTTTCGCTCTAAGAGCGATTAGCCAAGAGCAAGGCGGTTCTTGGCTATTTGGGCTGGATGGTGTCAGTTTTGAAAAAGAAATTCTTGGAATGTAATATACACAGCTTGACTTTGTTTAGATGTAGGAGAAAGTGTTGGAAAGGCTCTCCAGGAAAACCATACGCAAGTGATTACACAGAAAGATGCTTTAAGTGTATTGGTGAAGGAGGGTACAAGAAAATAGAAAAAATAATATCAAAGAAAAAGCACGTTAAGATATAAAATTCCACCAATTTTCCCAAAGAAAAATTAGACATTTGCGGACACTAAAATGCTTTTGTCGTGCTTTTGGCAAAATTAAGCAAAGATTTTTATAGTAGTCTCAATTAAGGATTAATGGTATGGAAAAGTCTTTATTAAGCAAATTATCTAAAGAACTGGAAATTCCTGAAAAGAAAATACTAGATGAAAGTTTAAATGTTTTTCTTGATACAGAATTGAGAAATGCATCTGCTGAGATTTTGAAAATAAAAAAACAGTTTAATGTTTCTAAGACTGTAGAGCTTAAAAAGAAGATAGAAGATGGCAAAATAGAGGAGCATCCAGCTTGGGAGCAGCTTATTTACTGGGAAAACTTAAACAAAAGAATAAAGGTGGTTAACGATTGGATGCAGAAATTACATATCTCAAGCTAAAGAATATTGC
>CAZUSQ010000119.1:1475-4054 GCA_964622655.1 uncultured Methanosarcinales archaeon | reverse complement strand
AAAATTGACTTTCACATCAAAGATGCACTTGGCAGAAATTGGCAGCTTGCAACAATACAGCTTGATTTTCAATTGCCAGAGAGGTTTGATGCAACTTATGTTGGTATAGATAATTCAAAGCATCAAGTTGTTATGATTCATCGTGCATTGCTTGGCTCAATCGAAAGGTTTATCGGCATTTTAGTTGAGCATTACGCTGGAAAATTACCATTATGGCTAGCACCTGTGCAAGTCAGGATTTTAACAGTTGCAGACAGGTTTGAAAAATATGCAAACAAAATCAAGGAAGAATTTGAAATAAATAATATGCGAGTAGAAGTTGACGCAAGAACAGAAAGCGTAGGCTATAAAGTCAGAGAAGCCCAGCACCAAAAAATACCTTTAATTTTAACAGTTGGTGAAAAAGAAGAGAAAAATAAAACTGTTGCAGTCAGAACTTTAGACAATAGGGTTTACTTTGATGTCAAGGTTGATAATTTGTTGAAGAAAGTTTTGAAAAATATTGAGGAGAAGAAGGTTAGAGTAGAGTTGTGAATTTATTCCTTGTGTTTTTTAATTTGGTAGTATACTACGAGTAGAGCAAAGATTATTAAAACACCAATAAGAGAAATATAAAGTAGATTTGCTCTTGGAATAGTTTGAGTAGTATATGTTACTTTTTGCTTTTCATCTGAAATTAAATTTGCATCAGAAATAATCCAGCGCACTCCATTTGTGTCACCGATTAATTTTATTTTAGCCGTGATTTTCTTTCCAACAAGGTCAGATGCTAGTACATCTGATGAAAATGTCTCATACACTTTTCCTGGAACTGCTAGGTTACTACCTAGTTCAGGACTTTCTTGCTTAGATGTAATGATTTCCAAATTTAAAGAGTAAAATGTTTGGTTTTTAGGAAGAATTGGGAGCCTCTTATGCTCAACTGAATCAGGATGCCAGATTGAATATTTGAGTACAGTAGCAGTAATTACAGCTGAATTAGGTGGAACTGGTCCTGGAGGCGGTGGTTGGGCAAAAACAATACTTAAGCTTAAAAGAAATGCTACAACCAAAAATTCAATCGTAGATTTCTTAAATATACTTTTCATAATAGTTATTTTCCTATCTCTTTCTCCTAAAAAATCTTACAACAGCCCATAAGATCAATGCTGCTACTGCATATGGTGCCACAACAAAGAGCAATGTAAGCAGGTTGTTTATGCTTACAACCAATCTTCGCACCAGTTCTGAAAACTTGACAAATACTATGTTAGCGTACTTAGGTTGCTTTTCGTTCAATGTTACGTATATTGTTGAGTAATCCACACGCTGATCGATATTTCTCAAAGAATCTTCCAAATACTTTATCCTTCTTTCTTGATCGAATATTTTATCACTCAACTGAATTTTGTCAGCTATCAGAGTTGCTTCTTCATATATCTTGTTGTATCTCAAAAGCCTTTGCCTTTCAGCGTCAAGCTCAATTTCAGTGTTTTTGTAAGAGCCTGTGATATCTGCTGCATTTTCATTGAAAGATTTGACTTCTCCGATGTTTTTCAACTGTGCAATGATATCATCATATTTTCTGCTGTCAACCTTTATCTGATAACTGCCAGTGTAGTAGGATTTCCTCCCTGAATCATACCTATTGACATTCTCGTTCAAGAGGTAAGAACCTGTCGCTCTAACAATAGATTTCAGCTTTGACTCTGCATCTCTAAAGTTGCCTGTTTCTACCTCTGTTGACATGCTTGATGATTTTGTTATTTTACGCTCAGCTTCCTCTGGTGCAAAATCTCCATATATAGGTGATGGGATTATAGGCGATGGTATTCCATAGCCTCTTGAGTAAGATGCTGATTCTGTAACAGCAGCTATTTTTTGAAAGCTTATGTCTCTTGTCGTAAAGGGAATATTGCCGACATTCAAAAACACCAATACAATTAATACTAATACAATCATGAGCCAGTTTTCCTTTAATTTCATTAATTGGTCTTTTATGGTCATTTTAAACCTCCGATATCTTTTAACTTCACAAATTTCAAAAACACAGTTGTCCCACTTTGCACGTTGTATATGTACGATTTATCTTTACAGTCTCTCCGACTTTTATCATCATTACTTCTATTTTGCTCGCCTCAACAATTCCATTTATCTCTACAGTCTGTCCGACTTTGTAAGCATCTTTGTCGCCTACCAAAATTATCAAGTCATAATTCTTGTCCCTGTTTTCATCGCTTGAGTCTGCTAAGAATATTCTTGGGCGCATGCACGGTGCTCCTGGACAAGGTTCGGTCTTGCATACAGGACACGCTTCTTCTCCTAAAATCGCCCTTACGACGACTCCTTTTACTGTTATAGTTTTGCCGTCCAATGCAGTTCTGTGCTCTGCAAGGAATTTTACATTTATTGGTTCGCTTGGCACAGAATCCAAAGGCAAGTCAGGATATTTTGACAAGCCTAAATCAGACGCATTTACAACCACGCCTGTTGTTGCTGTACCTCTTGAGTCAGAGACTGAGGTTTTAGCACAGCCAGCTATAATTAATGCAACCATAATTCCAAAAACAATCCCAACGATAAATCTTTTATTTTTCATT
>CAZUSQ010000119.1:0-1375 GCA_964622655.1 uncultured Methanosarcinales archaeon | reverse complement strand
TAAAAACCATAAAGCTAAATTTTGCGGCAGCAAATAAATTGTTTTGGTTGCTGGAACTGGTGCTGCTTGTGGTATTGCAGTTGGCGCAGATTCAACAACATCTTGAGCATATTTTGCAATCATAGCTTCTTGCGTCATGGATAATGCTGTTCTTGAAAAATAATTTGAAACTAACTGAATGACTGCAGCAGTTCCACTTACAATTAAAGCAACCGGCAAAATGCTTTTTAATTTTTCCTTTATTCCAAAAGTTTTCTTTGGTGCAATTATTATGTATTTGTTAGCCAATTTATAATGGCTTACTTCCTTTCCTTTTTGGCTATAATGGAATTCTTCTGCAGTAATTAATCCAGTCTCCATAAGCTGCTGAAGATTATAGTGTACTGTTGAGATTGGTAATTGAAGATTTTGAGCAAGCTCTGACTCAGTAGCTTCTTTCGTTGACAAATAATCCAAAATCTTTCTGCAAGAATCATTGCTAATTACATTAGACACTTTCTTAATTTTTGCATCCTCCAATGATAATAAAAGGAAGTTTTTGTTCGCCATACAACAGTTTAAGTTGCATCTTTATAAATAGTTTTGCATAGTTTTAAATTAGTTTGAAGTTATGCCTTAAAATTGGTTATTAAATAAAAACATATACTTTTATAAATCAAAATTCATAACTTTTGATTATGGTCCTCGAAAAACTTAGCGATGCATTGAAAAATACTCTTCAAAAAATTGCAAAATCACTTTTTGTAGACGAAAAACTAATTAACGAATTAATAAAAGACATTCAGAGGGCTTTATTGCAGGCAGATGTAAACGTAAAACTAGTTTTTGATTTGACTGAAAAGATAAAGAAAAGAGCACTTGAAGAAGAAGCTCCTAAAGGTTTAACAAAAAAAGAGCAACTTATCAATATTGTTTATGAAGAATTAGTTAATTTTTTGGGTAAAGAACAGCATAAAATTGAGATTAAACAAAAGCCATTCAAAATAATGCTTGTTGGCTTATTTGGCTCTGGAAAGACAACAACAGCTGGAAAACTTGCTAAATTCTTTGCAAAAAGGGGCTATAAAGTTGCATTAGTTGGTTTAGATATCCATCGTCCAGCTGCAATGGAGCAGATTGAGCAAGTTGGAAGGCAAGCAAATGTTAAAGTATTTTTGGACAAAAAAATTAAAGAACCAATTGAAATATGGAATAAATTTAGTAACGAATACAAAAATTTTGATGTTTTAATAATTGACACTGCTGGAAGAGACGCTTTATCAAAAGAATTGATCAATGAAATTGAAGAAGTAAATAAAGAAATTAAACCGAATGAAAACATATTGGTTATTTCTGCTGATATTGGACAAGCTGCTCAAAAACAAGCTGAGCAATT
>CAZUSQ010000118.1:0-4057 GCA_964622655.1 uncultured Methanosarcinales archaeon | reverse complement strand
ATATGCTCTACGCTATTATTGATGCAATAGATTCTGGCTTGCTTTTATCATGCCATGATATTTCAGATGGAGGCTTAGCAACAACAATATCAGAAATGATTTTTGGGGGAGATGCCGATGGAGAAATTGGTGCTGAAATTAACTTAGATTTTACAAATTTAAGAACTGATAAGGCATTGTTTTCAGAAACAAGTGGCTTTGTTTTTGAAGCTGAAGATAAAAATATTTCAAGATTGAATGATTTATTTAGATTTTACAAACTGCATTTAACTAAATTGGAAAAAACCACAAGTAGAAAAAATTTGATTGTTAATCATAAAAATAAAAAAATTATCAATTTGCCAATTTCAAAATTAAAAGAAGCTTGGACAAAAGGATTTGTGGAGGCGTTGGAATGAAGTCTGAATCAATATGGTTGGACGATGAGCAATTCAAAAAATTTGTCAAGTCAATGCCTGAGATTGGACTAGAAAGAAAACCAAGAGATAAATCAACATTTCCACTAGATTTCGTTGTTTGTTATAAAGGCAAATATGAACTAAATTTTGAATATCTTTTAGGAAACCTACAATTTTATCTTATTAGCAATAAGGATAAGAAAACTGGCAAACTGATAGATGATGATAAGCCGATAATTTTGGAAATTAAGAAAAAAATCAAAAATGCAATCAAATAAAAAACAAAGAAAAACGGGTTCCAGAAACAGGCAATGAACCCAAAAGGTTTTCCCCAAGAGTCAATTTATTGAAATGAAATCATTAATATATAAAACTTTCGATTTTGAAGCAAATGTGCAAAGGCGGGATGGCAGAAGCAGGCAAATGCGCTTGCCTCAAGAGCAAGTGACTCCCCAGAGTCATGCGGGTTCAAAACTTTTTCGAAAGAAAGAGTGGTAATCCCGCTCCCGCCGCACTAAAAAGCTATGTAACAAAATGCCTAAATTAAGAAACGAAAAACTGGAGGAACTTGTACATGATTTTAGAAGTGATATGAATCTTCAAGAGCTCAATAGTAAATATAAAATTGGTCAGAGAGCACTTATTCGTCATCTCGTTAAAGCAAGGACAAAAGGTTTGCTCGATGAAGATAGCATGCACAGAATATTAATTGATAGGATACAACATGATTTCCCAGATGATCCTGAACTAAGACTCGAATCTATTTTAAGTTGTATGAATGGTGAACTTAAACAAGCTACTCTGCTTGTCCTTTCTGATGAACCACAAACATCAGCAGATATTTGGAAAATAATATCTTCTACTACACGAGAAAAAATTCCAGTAACTAGTGTATTTTCTGAATATTGCACAGATACATTATCACCAATAGGTTTCCTTGTAAAGGAACTTTTCAGTTTAGGTCGAGGTATAGAAAATGCTTACTATACAATAACTCAAGCAGGCAAAAAATATGGTCAACCAATTGCAGCTTTCTCTTTGAGGTATGCTGTTGATCATAATATCTCACTTCATCAATTACTTGGACAAACACAATCACGGGGGGACTCTAGAGCTCCATACAATAGAGTTAGAGTTGTAGAATTGGTAGCAGAAGGGTTAAGGGAAAGGGCGATCATCGACGACAAACTTGGAATATCTACCCACTATCATCTACAACGTCTAAAAGATCTTGGTATAATAACATGGGAATCGATCTCCATAGGAGAAGGTCAAGCAAAAATTTATGTGTGGACATCAGGGAAAAAACCAAGTGAGGCAAGAACTGAACGTGGAGTGCCAGAATTAACAAAGAAAGTTGCACAATGGCTCTATGAACATAATCAATGTACAAGCGAAAGTGTAGCGATAGCTCTAAGCTACCCACATCGTCATGTTATACGTGAAATACTACATGGACTTGCAGAACAAGGCTTGTGTAGTACTAAGTTTCCTTCTATTTCTATGTCTGAAATCGCCCTTTCAGATAAATATCCATTAATTTTAAATTATGCAAAGTTAGTAAGGTCTGCTTTGGAGGACCCTACAGTATTAGTAGATATGAACGAGATGCTCCAAGAATTAACACGTAATTCAAGATTATTTGCGGAATATTTGAATGCTGGAATAAGACTTTACAAAAAAGCTTCTCCTCTAATTAATGCTATTGGTGCTTCTGTTAGAGAAATTATCTTATTAGAATTAATTAGGAAGTTTCAAATACAAAAAGGAAGAGGGCCAAGACCCATAGAGGCTGCTGAAACCTTAAATTGGGGTTACAGAGTAACCAACAACTATATGTGTGAGATGGCAGAAAGAGGAATTTTAATTAGAATTAAAGAGAGAAAAGCAGTTTATTACATTACTAAATAATTTAAAATGGAAATATTTATGAAAATCTAAAAATGCCCCACAAACCCAACATAGCAGTCATCTACTTCCCTGGCAATAATTGCGAAGAGGAATCTCTAAAGGCAGTTCTGACTTCCGGAATGGATGGCAAGATTGTAAGGTGGAATGAAAGAAGAGATATTGAAAAATATGATGGCTTTGTGATTCCAGGAGGCTGGGGTTATGAGGACAGAATAAGAGCAGGTGTTATAATGGCAAAAGATCCTGTTTTTGATATTATAAGAAAAGAAGCAGAAAATAAAAAGCCAGTTTTAGGCATCTGTAATGGAGCTCAAGCATTAGTTGAATGTGGAATGATACCCGGATTGAAATATAAAGTAGAAATGGCATTAGCGCCAAATAAAAATCCTTTTGTAAGCGGCTATTATACAACATGGATTAATGTAAAAAGTAGTGAAGACAAAAACAGATGCGTTTTTACAAAGTTTACAGAAAAAGATGAAGTAATTCAGATGCCAATTGCACATGGAGAAGGCAGATTTACAACAAAAGATAAAGAATTAATTAAGACACTAATCAAAAACAAACAAATAATTTTTAGGTACTCAACAAAGGATGGCAAAATCGAAGAGAATTTTCCAACAAATCCAAATGGAGCAATTTACAACATTGCAGCAATCTGCAACAAAAAAGGAAATGTGATGGCTATTATGCCTCATCCTGAAAGAGCATCTTTCATAAGACAACTGTCTGATAGCGCTGAATTAAAAAATAAATTTATTGGCAACATAAGGGCAATGGAAGACCCTGCACCTGCAATGCATGTTTTTGAATCAATGAAGAAGTATATTGAAGAAGAAATATTGTAAAAACAATAAATAAAAAATTTATTAAAAATCTTAAATGCAATAATAAAAATAAAACCAATAAATCCAACAACGACTTTTATAAGCAAAGTGAAGAAAGTAAACCGTTGCGATTGTGCTAGTGAATTTATAGGCGAGGCAAATTTTATTGGCAGAAAAAAATTTGACGAGCACTAGATTATGCCGAAGGCGGATTGAAAAATAAAGATTCCAACATAAACTAAACAAACCAAAAAATGAAAGCAATTATTTTGAGAGAAAAAGGAAGTGCTGATAAATTAAGGTTTGAAGAAGTAGAGACTCCAAAAATAAATGATGATGAAGTTCTAGTAAGAATAAAAGCAGCATCTGTTAATCATCTTGATATTTGGGTTAGAGAAGGCAATGTTCCACCTAAATATCCAATAATTTTGGGTTGTGAAGGTGCAGGCGATATTGTTGAAGTTGGTAAAAATGTTAATGGATATAAGAAAGGGGACAAGGTTGTTACAATGCCTACTATTCCCTGCAGACAATGCGAATATTGCTTGGCAGGCAATGATAATCTTTGCAAAAATATGAAAAGAATTGGAATTACAGTTAATGGCTGCTATGCAGAATATGTTAAAGTTCCTGCACAAAGCCTTATGTTAATTAATAATAAAATAAGCTACGAGGAAGCAGCTTCTGTGCCTATAACATTTGGAACTGCATGGCGTGTCTTAACCACATTAGCAAGAATAAAAGCAAATGAAACAGTTTTTATAATGGCTGCTGGGAGTGGTATTGGAACTGCTTCAATTCAAATAGCAAAATTAGCAGGAGCAAAAATAATAGCTGCTGCTGGAAGCGATGAAAAGCTTGACAAAGCAAAGGAATTGGGAGCAGATTTTCTTGTTAATTATTACAGGAATCAAAATTTTG
>CAZUSQ010000117.1:0-4094 GCA_964622655.1 uncultured Methanosarcinales archaeon | reverse complement strand
TATTGCTTTTGATTGCAGCATCAAGTTTTTCTTTTTTTGTTCCATGATAAACATAAAATTTCTTTCCTTTGTGCACAAATTCTAGTTCATCTTTTATCTCATCAAATCCAAATTCTTTGCACCTGCTTATCAAGCCATTTCTTTCTCCATCATTATTGCCGAAGACAAACTTCATTTTCAATCCTTGAAAATGCTCCAATATCGGTGGGCTTATTATATCACCACAATGCACAACAAAGTCAAGATTTTTGTTTTTGAATATCCTTACTGCTTTCTTGATAGCTTCTTCATTTTCATGCGTGTCTGAAATTACTCCAATCATTCTAATTCAAAATATTTAATATTCCAATTATTTACATCAATAATCACACAATTTAATTTATCTTCTGGATAACTGCTTCCTACATTGATGCAGATTGTATTGCCAATTTTATCTTTCCAAGAGCCACTCATCTTTGGGCTTTCATGGATATGTCCATGTAATGTCAAGAATGGTTGCTCTTTTTTTATAAAATTTCTTATTGATTTGCTTCCAACATGGGTACCCGTCGTTACTATATCAAGTTTCGTATTAAATGGGGGAGCATGAATAACATAAATTGTTTGGTTAGGATTCGATAATTTTTTCAGTTTTTCTAAATCTTCTTCTATTGTTCCATTTTCTTTTTCTACACTTCTTATCTCTTCCAAAAATAATTGCCGTGGTATTTTATCTCTTTCAAAATCAGGCTTTTCCCAATCTTTCAAGCGAAAAGGGGTTGGATTAACAAAGCTGTAGCCTGCAATATTAAAATTTTCATTCAATTTTATAGATTTTTTATGAATTGAATGTAAAATTTTATTTTTTTCTGCATTTCCTAATAATCCTAAATTCACTCTAAAATCGTCATTCCCCATTATTGCATAGATTTCTTTGTTTTTGTTTTTTAATCTAAAATCTTTAAATAAAGGAACCATAAATTTTTCAAGAAAAATTCTTTGATTATTTATTTTATCTTTTAGAATAAGCCCATCTCTTGGACATAAATCACCACCAATAACGATTGCACTAACATTTTCTTCCTTTGCTCTTTTTAGTAATCTTTTGTAGAATTTTTCATTTCCATGTAAGTCTGCTGTATAAATTAGTTTGAACATTTTTAAAAATTTAATAATGTTTTCAAATCAGATTTTAATTGTTTGATATTTTTAAAGACAATTCCTTCCATACCGACTGATTCTGCTACATTAACAAAGTCTTTTACATCATCAATAAAAATGCATTCTTTTGGTTTGACTTTAAGTTTATTTACGGTAAGAAAGAAAATTTTTTTATTATCCTTAGTCAAGCCCACTTTGTGCGATAAAATTACTACATCAAAAAAATTATAAATGCCTCTCTTCTTGTTAATTCTTTCATGATATGCTATCGAATTAGAGACAAGTCCCAATTTATATTTCTTTTTTAGTTTTTTAGCTATTGTAAGAACATCGTATTTTACCTTCGTCAAATTCTCGTAACCTCGTCTCCATAGATTTTTAGGGATTTTTTTTGGGTCTTTATTATTTAATTTTGCTATTTTTCTCCAAAAAGTTTCTTCAGATATTAAATTTTTGCAGAGGGGAATAGCTTCTATGTTTACTTCGTGCCAAAATTTTTTATTATCCTTAGGCTTAAATATCTTGTTTAACCTTTCAAAAAAAAGTCTTTGATCAACAATAACTCCTCCGCTGTCAAAAATAATCGCTTTTATCATATTTTATAAAAAATGGACCGGCCGGGATTTTCAGGTACATGCCATACAAGGTGTTGCTCGCTTTCCACAATTTGAACCCGGAGCCTACAGGGTTAAATGCCAAAACATTTAATCACCCTAGCCAAGGGCGCATTAATCTGGAGCATTGCTTTACCAGGTTTAACTACCGGCCCATTAAATTGATAGAAAAGTATATTGTTTAAAAGATTTTCTTAAATGTATATGCGAGGTTGAGCGATATGGCAGGAAAGCGAAACCGAGCACTAGAATTTGTCGCGAAGCGACGGGTTGAGAAGTTTAATTTGAATCTTAATTAACTTTATTTCGCAGCTAATTTAACATCTTCTTCATGAACTGTCTTTCTTCCAGCATGTTTTGCAATGTCAGATGCTTTTTTGGAAATCTTTAGTGCAATATCTGTAAGAACA
This sequence comes from uncultured Methanosarcinales archaeon, assembly GCA_964622655.1. GTDB lineage: Archaea > Nanobdellota > Nanobdellia > Woesearchaeales > GW2011-AR4. The sequence goes on along the minus strand of CAZUSQ010000117.1, from coordinate 1,930 downwards.
TCTGTAAAAGTATCAACACCATCTTGAGAGACTCTTTTAGCACCAGCTTTTAGCAGTATCCTTGCAACACTAGCTTTTGGTATTGTAGAAGTTTTTCTTTTCATTTAACCCCCATATTTTTGGTTAAGATTTTTGCGAAGTAAAAAAATTAAGGGAGAAAATTCAAAAAGAACCCCTTTAGCCTTTGTGCAATCAATTTTTGTAGAACAAGTTATTTATATAACTTTCGATTTTACCATTTTTCATGGAAGAAACGCTCAAAACTTCAATAAGGATGTATGCCCTGCAAAACGCTCTCAAGTACAAAGGCAAGGCAAATGCTGGAGCTGTCATAGGTAAGGTTCTTGCTGAAAACCCTGAATTGAAGGGTGAAATTCAATCAATAACTAAGGAAATTAATAAGATAGTAGCCAGCGTCAATAAGCTTTCAGTTGAAAAGCAACAAAAGGAGTTAGGTCCAACTCTAATGATAGATTCCTTAGGTGATAAAAAGAAAGAAGAAGCAAAAGAAAAGGATATTTTTGATTTTCTTGGCATTAGAGAAGGGCAAAAGGTAATTACAGCATTTCCGCCAGAGCCAAGTAAATACCCCCATATTGGGCATGCAAAAGCCATAATTGTTAATTACGAGCTAGCAAAAAGGTATAATGGAGCATTCTATCTAAGGTTTGAAGACACTAATCCAGAGCTTGTTGATGAAGAATTCTATAAAATACAGCTTGATAATTATGCATGGCTTGGCATTAAGCCAGACAGAATTGATTATGCATCTGACTTTATGGAGGAATTCTACAAATATGCTGAAAAGATAGTCAAGGAAAATCATGCTTATGTATGCTCTTGCAACCAAGCAGCAATAAAGGAAAACAGGAAAAATGGCATTGAATGTGAGCATAGATACATGCAACCTGAAAAAAACCTAGCTTTATGGCAGGAAATGTTCAAGGCAAGAGCTGGAAAATATGTTTTAAGGCTTAAGGGGCATATGCAAAGTCCTAATACAACCCTTAGAGATCCTGTAATTTTTAGGATTGTTGATGAAAGCCATCCAAGAAAAAAGAAAAAGTACAGGGTATGGCCTAATTATGACTTTGAAAGCTCTGTAATGGATGGTATAGAAGGCATAACGCATCGCTTAAGAAGCAAGGAATTTGAGCTAAGAAATGAATTACAAAGGCTTATTCAAACAATGGCTGGCTTCAGAGAAACAAAAATATATGAATTTGCTCGCTTCAACCTAGAGGGTGTTGAAAGCTCTGGCAGAGTAATAAGGGAAAAAGTAAAGAAAAAGCAACTGCTTGGGTGGGATGATCCTTCTCTAACAACTTTAGTGGCTTTAAGAAGAAGAGGTTTTCTACCAGAAGCAATTAAGGAGTTTGTTCTATCAACTGGCTTGACAAAAACAGAAGCAGTTCTTACATGGGGCGATTTGATTGTTCACAATAGAAGATTGCTTGATTCAAAATGCAATAGGTATTTTTTTGTTGAAAACCCAAAAGAAATAATCATAGAGAATGCTCCTGAGCAAACTGCAGAGCTAAAATCGCATCCTGAATATCCAGAAAGAGGCACAAGAAAATTTAAGACAAAAGACAAGCTTTATGTCGCAGAAAAAGATTTTAAGGAATTTAAGGAAGGAAAATTATATAGGTTAATGGATTGCTTAAACTTTAAAAAAAGCAAGAATAAATTTGTATTTGATTCTTTAGAGTATGAAAAATACAAAAAAAGTGGAGATAAAATAATACATTGGCTGCCTGTACAAAAAGATTTAGTTAAAGTAGAAGTTTTGATGCCTAATAAGGAAATAAAAAAGGGCTTGGCAGAGCCATTGGTGAAAAATTTGAAAGTTAACGATATTGTGCAATTCGTCAGGTTTGGCTTCTGTCGTCTTGATAACAAAAAAAGTGATAAATTAATGTTTTGGTAC
>CAZUSQ010000116.1:3308-4120 GCA_964622655.1 uncultured Methanosarcinales archaeon | reverse complement strand
CGCTTGTCAAGTTTTTTTGCTCTTTTTTTGCCTTAATCAAAACATTAAGGACATCAACAACAACATCCCTGGAATCACCTGGCTGCAGCAATCCAATTGACAAGCAAAGCTTTCTTACTAATTCCCTTTCGCTTAGATTAGCAGGCTTTTCATACCTTCTTAAAGTGATTTCTGCCAATGGTATGTCTTTAGAGATAGTTTTTTGTTTAGCCATAATTAAATGATTTAAGAATTAAGAAGTATATATAAGTTTTGATTATACGCTCTAGTTTTCACTATCTGATTTGTATCTTCGTTTATTTTTCTTTCTTTGATTTTTCCATGAAAATGATACCTTTACTAAGAAGTATACAACACCAAGTAATATAAACATTAATGACAATAATAACATAGTGCTTTCTAAAGTGTTTTTTGGTTTTAGCTCTGTTATTTCAAATAATGAACTCGAAATAGCAACACCACTTTCATAAATAATTTCAGCAGCAACAACATATTGGCCTAATGAAATATTTTCTGGCAATTTAAATTTCTTTATATATTGTTTTTGCCCATCAACAGCGAAAGTTTCTGATTCGAGTAGAATTGTATTATTTTTAGTATCTTTGATAATATAGTTAACCGTTACATCTAGTACTCCAACTCTTGCTATCTCTGATAGATTAATCGAGGTTACTAGTTCACCGCCCGGTTTTAAAACTTTGTATTGTGGCGGTATTATTAATCCAATATCAAACAAAGCATTTTTTGTTTCCACTTCAATTATAGTTGGTATTAATTTTTCTATTTTCCCCGCTTTAATAATTATCTCGCCT
>CAZUSQ010000116.1:0-3298 GCA_964622655.1 uncultured Methanosarcinales archaeon | reverse complement strand
GCCTGTGAAAATACCAGTATTTTCAGCTACGATAAATAAAGTAACTGTTTCGCTGGCGCCAATTGGTAATTCAAAGCTACTTTTTTCAATTGATATTATATCAACATTTTTTGCATTTACAGATACGTCCAAATCAGCAGTGCCTATATTTGTGACTCTTAATCTTATCTTTTTTCCTTCACCAACTAAAAGCCTTTCTTTAATTATGTCTTTGCTTACTTCAATTATTTCCTTCCTTTTTTCGGTTAATCGTGTAAATATCTTCTCCCCACCGGGGTGGCCTACCCCAACTGCACCACCAACTTTTGTTTCTGCAACAGGTGTTTCCTCGCTAGAATATACACTAAAGCTTGTAACATTAAATGTCAAATTACCTCCTGCATATATTATCTTAGTGCAAATATCAGAAGGACAAACTACACTGTCTCTTAAAATTCTTGGATCGGAAAATGTCAATCCATATAAATATAAAGATGCAGACTTATTTAAAGCAGGCAAAGCAGTTGAATTTATTTCAATTCTATTAAATGATATGTTTATATATTTGTTTAAATCTGCCCCTCCACTTAAGTCAATTGATTGAGTGAAGTTTATTTTTCCTGCAACAGAATTTTCAATAGTAAGATTGGTTATGTTTCTTATATCGACTGTTGTAAAGTCAATTGTTGTTCCATTAAATCTTGCAACTGGAACTATTATAATATTTCTAAAGCCGCTTTTTGCAGTGTTGTTTACTTGGTCAGTGCAATTGATGCTCCAATTATAAGACCCAACACTAACGTTTGTTAAAGTGAAGTTTTGAGCAATGTCTTTTGCTATTGAATTATTTGACAAGTTAAATTTGTCATTAATTATTAATGTACAATTGGTGACATTATTTGTATCACTTACATTAAATAAAAAAGTTATATTTCCATCTGCATCGCCTGAATTATTTAAGGGGAGTTGCAGTGTAATGTTTGGAGCTGATGTATCTATTTCTATTGTTGAGTTTAATTGTATAATATTAATTCCACCAATTGATTTGCTTGTGAAATTAATTCTGTCGCCTGCTTGAAATCCCAATGTTACCCAGTTTGGAGTGTAGTAAATATAATAATAATTAACTCCTTCTTTTAAATTTGGCATTATAGCAGTGCCATTTAATTCTGCATCAAAATCAATATAATAATCTTTTCCATACTTGAAATGTGCTGTATCATTCTTTCTTAAAGTTAATGTATTTAATTTTTCGAGCCTAAAACCAAATATAAAGCCTGTATTTGGCAGGTCAAATAAAGCTCCAAATTGATAACCTTCGGAGCTCAATCTTATTGCTTTCTGCACATTAAAGTTCTGTATTTGTGCAGATGTTAATTTTTTAACATCTTTATCAACGTTATCCCAATAACCTACGTCTACACTTACATTTTTTTCTGGATTGGTCTCTTTATAAAAAGTAAATGTTCCGTCGCTATAAGTATATGTAAAATTTCTTAATAGTTTTAATGCATTTTCCACACTTGGCTCATTATGGTCGTCAGATGCTTCACAAATACCTAAATATTTTCCATCTCCCCAGCTTACATTCATTTCCATTTTTATGTCTTGAGTTGTAGTTAATATGTTAGTTATTTCTTGGCTAAATAATATACTGCTTGTGCTTGTTCCATTATAGAATGTGCAATTAAACCCAAATAAATTTGAATCGGATGCTGTGACTGTAAAGTTAGTGTTTTTGTTGTATGGTGTACTGTTATCAGGCATATTTGAAATTAGAGGATTAACTGTATCTATTTTAAATGACAAAATAGTAGCGTTATTGCTCCAATCTGTTCCATCAAAAATAGAGACACTTAAATTATACTTACCGTCAGAAGCATTTAAAGTTGTGTTTGTTGTTGTTGTTTGATTCAATGTTCCATTTATGTACCATTTAATTTGTGTTATTGCATTTCCATCAGCATCTGCTGATATTGTGATATTTAAATCCAAAGGTTGTTTATTATACAAAATATTTTCTGAAGGTTGGTTTATTGTTGGAGCTGTAGGAGGTGTATTTGCAACAGTAAATGTCTGAACATCAGAATAGTTCCAATTATTTAAAATAGTGTTATTAGCATAGAACTGCCATCCAATTACTTTGCCTTGTGTAGCGGAGACTGTAACATTAACAGTGTAATTAATGCTTTTTTGGTCAACAACAGAGGTGTTGCTTGCATTAACCCAAATAGTTGTGTCGTTCCAAGAAAATATAACCATGCTAATGCTGTTATTGAAGTCAGTTGCATTTGTGCTAATTTGCACTACATAATTTTTTCTTGGAGATGTGTTGTTTATTGCAGTTGACTCAAACCTTGGAGTTGAGTTTTCTGTTGCAGAATACTGGGTGAATTGGCTTACATTAAAGATGAAAATTCCAGTTGATATATCGTAGCTTAAATTGTTACAAACATTACAAAGCATATTGTTTCTTAACACAACAGGTTTTGTAAAAGATAATCCTTTTAAAGTTAAATTAGCGCTTAAGTTCAAGAAACCACCTTCAGAATTAACGCTTATTAAATTATTGCTTATATTAATACTTTTATTCAAATCTAAACTTGCATAACCACTAATTCTATCAATAAACTGCACTCTTCCAAACTCATTTTCTTTTACTATGAAAGGCGGAGGTTCTATTTTTGCAGTTGAAATATTAATAGTTAAATTATAAATTAACCTATTAGTTCCATTTATACCAGTTCCTGATAATGTTTCAGATGTAGCGTTTAAAATGCTTGCGATGTACAATTCCTTGGAAACTAATAAGATATTACCCGAAGTGTTTCCAGTTACAAGAATACGACTAGTATTCATTATACTTAATGTGGAGGTTGAATTTATTGTGAGAGAGCCACCATTCCCATTATTGCAGTTTCCAAAATCTCCTCTTAAAGCGGTTATAGTTCCATTAATATAAACATCACTTGCTGTTATGTTAATGCTACCGCCAGAGCCTCTGTTGCCCCAATTTGTACAACTAACAGTGCCTCCTGCATAACCATCTCCCCCATCTGCTTTTATTGTGCCAGTAATATTAACAAGAGAAGAGTTTATTAACACATTGCCGCCATCATTGCCATTAAAAGCATTTTGCACATTATTATCTCTATTACCACTGCTTGCGTCGATAGAACCAGATAAATATATTTTGCTAATGTTTATGATAAGATTACCACCTTTGCCATGATAATGGCCTGCAGCATCACCACTAGCTCTTCCTCCTTGAAGCAGCATATTGCCTGTAACATTGATGATATTGGCTATTATTGTTAAA
>CAZUSQ010000115.1:0-4153 GCA_964622655.1 uncultured Methanosarcinales archaeon | reverse complement strand
AGATGAACATTGATTTTGAAAGGGTTAAGAATTGGCTTGACCATTTTGGCTTGGAGTTTAAGCATGCACATGCATCTGGACATGCGGGTAAAGAAGATATAAAAGAGATAATCCAAAGCATAAATCCTAAAAAAGTGATTCCGATACATACAGAGCATGCGGAAGTGTTTAAGGAGTTTAGTAATAACATAAAAATTGCAAATGCTGAAGAAAAAATAGAAGTTTAAGCATAAGATTGCTATCTACACAACATTCACATTTATTATTTGCTCAACTTCATCAATTCCGTCGCTAACAATTACTTTAACATCTTTTGTCCCCCTGCTCGTGAATTTTCTTTGATGATTAGCAGTTGCTTTGTATTTTTCCAAAAGCCCAAAATTCCAGATGTAAGTTAGCTCATCTCCATCTTCATCAACTGCTTTAACAAACATCAGCACAGGCTCATTTGCTTTTGCAGAAATGCTTTTTGTAGCATCAATTATTTTTGGTGCTCTGTTTTTATCTGTAATTTCAACCTTTGCTATTTGCCTAGTTTCTGCAACGCCATCACTTGCAACAAAAACTAAATCAATTTCTTTTGTTTCCTTTTTATTTGCAATATTAAAGCCAGGAATCCATAAAAATGCATTTGCTTTTATGGAAAAGCCTTCTGGAGGATTATCAATAGTATAAGTAATCTCATCTCCATCTGGATCATTTGCATTAAGTAAAATTGCAATATTATCCCCTTCTTTTGCTTTTACATCCTGAATTTTTCCAAACAAAGGTGCTCTGTTGCTTTGCTCAATATTAATTTGAACAAACTTAGAGGTTTCAAGCAAGCCATCGCTTGCTGTAACTTTAACAAAATAAGTGCCAGCATCGTCATAGTTTGACTTGTAAGTATCTTTTTCAATAAAACCAGAATAGCTTAGACTTATTTTATCACCATCCAAATCATAGGCATTTGCAACAATCTTTAGTGTTTCACCTTCATTTATTGTTATTGGCTCCATGTCTTCAAGCACAGGGGCTCTATTAACATCCTTAACAGTTATTATAACATTTTGCACTATTTTTTTATCTTTAGAAGAAACTACAAATTGCGGATGAAAGCTTTTGCTTAAAACTCTAAATTTATCCATCACTTTATCAACAAAGCCTTCTTTCTTAACAGTATCAAAGCTAGGTTTCCAAGTAAAAACATTTTCATCAAGCTCAGCTCCTTCAGGTAGATTATTAGCAGAGTAAGTTATTTCATCATCATCTGGATCATTTGCATTTAAAGTTATTTTAACTTCTTCATTCTCATTTATAACTATGTTGCTTAATTTCTCAAAAACAGGTGTTCTGTCAACATCATTAACTACAATTTCCACAATTTTGTCTTTGCTAAAGCCTTTTCCTTCTGCATGAACTGTTGCTTCATAAGAGCCAGCATCTTTGTAGCTAGTTTTCCATTCATTTTTGTTGCCAATAGGCTCTGAAATTGTATAGCTTAGTCCATATTTATCAAAATTTGGCAGCTTTAGCCTTGCAACTTCATTCTCGTTTACTGTTATATCATTTATTTCGTTAAGCAAGCTTTCAACATTAACATTTTCTACATCAACATTCCATTCTTTGCTGATGCTAGTTGTTCCGTCTGAAATTTCAACAGAGATTTCATGACTCCCTGCATCATTATAATTTGTTTCATAAGTAAATTCTTTCCCATCATTTACTTTTTTATCATCTAAAAACCATTCATAGTTTAGCTCATCTTTATTTAAGTCACTTGCTGAAACACTAAACTCAATTGATTCTGTTTCTTTAATGCTTAAATCATCTTTTTTTGGACTAAAAGAATCAATTCTTGGACTTTCCTCTTTTTTATTTACAATTATCAAAACATCTCTTGTTGTTGCTGATTCACCATCAGAAACAGTTATAGTTGTTTTATACTCACCAGCATCTCCATAGGTTGTTTGCCACTCGCCATTTTCATCGAGAGGAAAAGTGTAAGTTGCTACAAGATTGTCTGCGTCTGGGTCAGTAGCATTTGTTTGTAAACTAATTTTTTCTTTTTCTTGAATAACAAAAGTGGTTATAGAATACACAATATAGGGGAATATTAAAAATATAGTTAACAATAATGCAACTCTTTTATTCATTTATTCCCCCTCAACTAAAAGAAAATAATAAAATTATTTCTGTACTATATCAGTTATTACAGGCGGCCTGTTTACGTTCTCAACAGTAACTGTGAAGCTTTGCTCTGTTGTGTCTTGGCCATCATTTGCGCTTATAGTAACTTCATAAGTGCCTGCGCTATCATAATCAGTTTGCCATGTGAAAACATTATCTTCTTGTTCAAATCTTTCATCACTGATTGTGTAAGTTATAGTGTCTTTGTCGTCATCTGTTGCCAAAGCAGTTATTGTAACCTTATCGGTTTCCTTTGCTTTTATGTCTTCTAACTTCTCTAAAACTGGCTTTCTGTTTACATTTTTGACATCTACAGACCATATCTTACTTGTGCTAGACAAGCCATCAGAGACCTCAACCTTAACAGTGTGAGTGCCTGCATCCTCATAAGTGGATTGATAACCATATTTATCTTCATTGCCAACATCAACGCCATCAAGTTTCCAAGCATATGTTAATGTATCTTTATTTAGGTCACTTGCCACAATGCTGAATTCAATTGCTTCTGTTTCATCTATTGCCAAACCACTTTCAATTGGCTTTGCGCTGTCAATTGTTGGTGCTTCTTCTTTCTTATTCACAATTATTAAAACTTCTCTAGCTGTTGCTGATATTCCATCTGAAACTGTAACAGTAATAGTATACTCACCAGAATCTCCATAGCTTGTTTGCCATTCCCCCTTTTCGTTTAGAGGAGATGTAAATGTAAAAACAAGATTAGTATCCTTGTCAGCATCCTCTGCCTTTGGCGACAAACTTACAAGCTCTGTTTCTTGCACAACAATAATAAGTGGTTTTTCTTTTGGCATTTCAACAACTTCAACAGGTTTTTCAGGCATTGCTTCTTCTTTTGGGACTTCTCCAGTAATAGGTGGTTTTTCTTCCATTGCTTCAGGTTTTTCCATTACTTCTTCTACTTCAATAAATACATCTTGCTCTGGCAAGCCTCCATCAATATGATTAACAAACTTTATAGGAACTTGAAATTTTGTTTCATTAGTTGTTGGTACAGGAAGCAAGAAGAATATATGGACATGACTGTTTAAACCAAAATCACCTGGATTTGCTCCATATGTTTTGCCATCACTATGGTAAGCTAATGCAATTATGCTTGATGTTTCTTGTGTGCTTGGCTCAAGTGCCTTAAGCTTCAAAGAGAAAGAGCCACTTCCTTTGTCGTCAGCTTTTAAACTGTTTTCAGAGCCATCTTCTGCACCGCATGGCTTATCAACAATGTTTGGATTTGGAGGAAATGTAATTCGAGAACACCAAACTGTATAAACTCCATTAGGCACAAGATTTTTGAAAGATAAGTCAAGTTCTGCATTATCGCCATCAACGCTATAAACTCCAATTCCGCTTGCTGCTAACCATTGCTGCAAAGTAAATCCTAATGCTTTTCCTTTGTCAAAAGGTCCTAAAGGATTTTCTCCAACCTTGAATGGATCATGAGCTGTTGTTGTTGCAGTAGCATAAACTTGTTTTGCTAAATTAGCTGGATCTTTTCCTTGCTCACCTTCAACTCTAACTACTTTTCCAATTTCTTTTTTTTCAGGCTCTTTAGGAGCAGTTCCATAAAGTGTTTGGTAAACCTCACAGCTACTTAACAAGAAAACAGAGATTATCAACAAAGCAACCAAAAATTTTGTTTTAAAATTCATTATATACCCCTCCTTATTTTTAAAAGATAAGTGTTGCTATTTTAAAATAATAACTTATATTTAAACTTTGTGGTAGTTAAAAGATTTTTAGAAAAATGGGCCTGCTGTGATTCGAACACAGGACCTTTACGTCTGTGAAAATTTTTGATTTTTATCAGCGTAACGCTCTAGTTGCCCAGCAAGTCAATTTAATATTGACAGCTACCAGGCTAAGCTACAGGCCCACGCCCCGAACCAGAATATCTCAAATGCTCTAATATTAGTATTTGACTTGAACTGGTGACCTTTGCCGGATTTCTCTTACGGTGTCTAACTCATAGGCT
>CAZUSQ010000114.1:0-4154 GCA_964622655.1 uncultured Methanosarcinales archaeon | reverse complement strand
ACATATTTTACAGCTTCAAGTGCAATTCTATAGTCAAAATGAATGTCAACAACAAGTGGAATGTTTATATTTTCCTTTATTTCTTTCAATGCTTTAGCAGCTTCCATTGTCGGCGCAGAAACCCTTACAATATCACATCCAACATCTTCCAAACCATGAATCTGCTCAACAGTTGCTTTTACATCAGTTGTGTCTGTAGTTGTCATCGATTGAATTGTTATTGGAGCGTCTCCACCAATAAACAACTTGCCTACTTTTACTTTTCTTGATTTTCTTCTTGGGAACATTTTATTTTTGATTTTTTAATTTATAGGTGAGGCGTTGCGATATGGCAAGAAAGCAACGCCGAGCACTAAAATTTGCCGAAGGCGAATTGATTTTATTGTTTAAATATTGCATATATTACCTAACGCATTAACTAAAATATTTTTCAACAACAAAATTATCTTTTACTTAACATCTCACTAATTGCCCTCTTTATACTTTCTTTATCAATCCCTGCTAATTTCTTCTGTATGTCTGGTTTACCATGCTCAATAAATTTATCTGGAACACCAATTATTTTGATGTTTGATTTTATTCCCTTTTGATTTAATAATTCCAAAACAGCAGAGCCAAAGCCGCCATTAATTGTTGCTTCTTCTAATGTTATAATATTTTTAATTTTTCTTGCATATTTCAAAATTAAGTTTTCATCAAGTGGCTTTACAAATCTTGCGTTAATGATGGTTGCATCACATTTAAGCTCTTCAATTGCCTGCATCGCATCGTACAAAATTGGACCAACTCCAAGAATTAACAAATCACTCCCTTCTCTAATCACTTCTCCTTTTCCAATTTCTAGCTTTTTAAATTCTGAATCCAAGCCAATTCCAACTCCAGAGCCTCTTGGATATCTCAAAGTTGAAGGGCCTTTAACGAAAGTTGCAGTGTAAAGCATATGCTGCAGCTCATTCTCGTCTTTTGGCACCATAATTGTAACATTAGGAATTGCTCTAAAGTAAGCAATATCAAAAGGTCCATTATGAGTTGGACCGTCATCTCCAACTAAGCCAGCCCTATCCAAAGCAAAAATAACACCAAGATTTTGCAAGCATACATCATGTATTATCTGGTCATAAGCTCTTTGCAAGAAAGTTGAGTAAATTGCACAAACTGGTTTCATTCCAGCAATTGCCAAACCACCTGCAAATGTTACTGCATGCTGCTCTGCAATTCCAACATCAAAAAGCCTGTCAGGAAAATGTTTCTCAAACTTATTTAAGCCAGTTCCTGCTTTCATTGCAGCTGTAATTGCAACAATTCTATTGTCTTGCTCAGCAATTCTTATCAATGCATTTGCAAAAGCATCTGTATAAGTCATTTTTGTAGTTGTTACATATTTCTGCCCATTTACAGGGTCAAAAGGCGACATTCCATGAAACTTGTCAATGTCTTTTTCTGCAAATCCATAGCCCTTGCCTTTCTCTGTTTTAACATGCAACAAAACAGGTCCTTTCAAATCTTTTAGATTTTGCAATGCAGGTATAAGCTCATCAAGATTGTGTCCATCTATAGGACCAAAATATTGAAAGCCCAGGCTTTCAAAGAAATTACTTTCTGTTGTTATTGTTCTTAACCTTTCTTGTATTTTGAAAATTTTTTCAATCTCTTCGTTGCTTATTCCAGGAATCTTCTCCAAAATTCCCCTTGTTTTTTTCCTTAATTCAAAATAACCTGGCTTCAAAACTATTTTGTTTAAGTAATCAGCAATAGCTCCTACATTGGGAGAAATACTCATCCTGTTATCGTTCAAAATAACTAAGATATCTGTTTTAGAAGCGCCAGAGTTGTTTAAACCTTCAAATGCCAAGCCTGCTGTCAAAGCTCCATCTCCAACAATGCAAACAACCTTGTATTTTTCATTTTTGAAGTCACGAGCTTTTGCAATTCCTAGAGCAGCTGAAATTCCAGTTGAAGCATGTCCTGCCCCAAATACATCATAAGCTGATTCTTCTATATTGCAAAAACCGCAAATGCCTTTGTATTGCCTTAATGTATGAAAATTATCTCTTCTGCCTGTAACAAGCTTGTGAGGATAGCTTTGGTGCCCTGTGTCTATAACAATTTTATCGTATGGTGCATTAAATACATAATGGACTGCAATAGTTAGCTCAACTGCTCCTAATGGTCCTCCTAAATGTCCTCCATTCTTGGAAACAACTTCTATAATTTTTTCCCTTATTTCTTGAGAAAGAATTTTAAGTTGCGCTCTACTTAGCCTTTTAAGTTCTTTAGGAGAGTTTACTCTGTCTAGAATACTTGATTTTTGAATATCACCTACTTTAGCTTGGTATTGTTGTTCCACAGAACACCCCCCTTTAAGCTTGAAGTTATTTTGAGATTTATAAAGGTTTTGAAATGGTAGTTCTAGTTGGTAGAAAAGTTTAAATACAAATAATCATTTTAAAGAACTATGAAAAGGAATGCTAATTATAAAAACGAGAATTTAGTTTTGTCAGTCCCATTTGTAGTCAAAAAGACCAAAAGCGGTTATATGGCAGAATGCTTGGATTTGAATATCGTTACTCAGGGAAAGACTTTGAAGGAAGCAAGAAAGAATATTGCAGAAGCAATTAATCTTCATATGAAAAGCGCAAGTGAATTGGGAATTCTTGATAACGAATTGGAAAAACTAGGGGTTGTTAGAAAAAACAATAAGTTTGAGATTCCAGACAGTGAACTTGTCAAAACTCTAATCAGAATTCCTACTCATTCTTAATATTATAATTTATTCAGAAAATCTTCTTTTTCGATCTTTGCTTTCCTTAAAATAGCCAGAAAAGTTCCTATGTCAAGTCGTGAATGAAGTGGCACTGTCAATATTTCAGCTTCTGATTTTTTCTTTAAAGTAACATGGCTTCTCTGCCTTCTGTAAACTTTCCAGCCATAGAATTTTACTAAAACTTTGACGACTTCCACTCCAGAAAGGTTTCTTGGAATTTTCATTTTGATTGAAGGTTTAAACTAAAGAAAATGGTATAAATATGTATTTATTAAAATATTGATTAAAAAATGCCAAAGTTTGCAGTCTAAATAGTTTTTGTGCAAATTAGTAGTTCTTGTGCAAAGCCCAATTTTCAGATACCTTTAAAAACACCTTATATTTTCCTTATACCAACCCGCTAACTTGACTACCTCGGTAGGAGGGCAAATGGACAAAGAGCAAATACAAGCTGCAATAGCAAAGGCAAAGGATATTTCTGAGAAAAGAAACTTTAAGCAGAGCATTGACTTAATCATTAATCTAAAAGGGCTTGATTTAAAAAAGCCAGAGCATCAGATTGAGACATTTATTACATTGCCCAATTCAAGAGGAAAGAAAGTAAAGGTATGCGCTTTAGTTGGTCCAGAGCTTGAAGAGCAAGCAAAAGGTATTTTTGATTCTGTAATTTTGTCAGATAATTTTGAAAGATACAAAGATAAAAAAGATGTAAAAAAAATTGCAAATAGCATTGATTTTTTTGTTGCACAAGCTAACATAATGCCAAAAATTGCTACAGTTTTTGGAAGGGTATTTGGGCCAAGGGGCAAGATGCCAAATCCAAAATCAGGATGTATAGTACCACCTAATGCAAACCTAAAGCCATTGTATGAAAAACTACAGCGTACTATTAAAGCAAGTGCAAAAACAGTCCCATTGATTCAATGCTCTATAGGTACAGAGGATATGAATATTAATGATTTGGCTGAAAATGCATTAGCTATCTATAACTCATTATTGCAAATTTTACCAAATGAAAAACACAATATAAAAGATATATATGTTAAGCTTACAATGGGCAAACCTGTAAAGATTGGAGAGAAGATTGAAGTTACAAAAGAAACTTAAAATGGAACAATTATCAAAAGTATCGAACGCGAGTGAGCTTCGCTCACATGTACCTGCTCATGTTGCAGACTACAAAAAAGAAATTGTAAACAACCTTGTTAATTTGATTAATGAGAATCCTATAATTGGTGTTGTCAATATGGAGAATCTGCCAGCTCCCCAGTTACAAACTATGAGAGCTCAGCTAAGAGGCAGATTTTTCATTACAATGACTAAAAGAAGGCTGATAAAACTTGCTTTTGAACAAACTAAAAAAAAGAAAAAAGACATCGAGCAACTTGAA
>CAZUSQ010000113.1:0-4176 GCA_964622655.1 uncultured Methanosarcinales archaeon | reverse complement strand
GTTGCTGATGTTATTAAGCAATCTGCCCCAATATTGCTTGCTGGAGGGGGCACTTTCCTTGTGTTTTTGTTCTTTCACTGGCTTTTTCTTGAGCCAAAGCATTATGGCTTAATAGGTGAAAGATTTATTGAAAGGCAAGGAGTCTGGTTTTTTGCAGTTGTTTCTGTGCTTCTTGCAATTATAGTATATAATGCAATTCAAGTTAATCCTCTTATGGCTTTTGGTGCAGTAATTGGCTCAACTGCTTTTTTCATTACTCATGGCTTTAAGGAGAATGCAGAGAAGATGGAAAGAGATATGCTTGAAGGAGCAAAAATGACAGACATAAGCAAAATATTTTATCTTGAAGTTCTGGATGCAACATTCTCTATTGATGGTGTTCTTGGCGCTTTTGCATTTACTTTTTCCATACCGTTGATATTAATAGGCAATGGCATAGGTGCTATTGTTGTAAGACAGCTTACAATCAGCAACATAGAGAATGTCAAGAAATACAAGTACCTGAAAAACGGAGCAATGTACTCAATACTTGCACTCGGTATTATAATGCTAGCTGACAGCTTTGGCATACATATTCCAGAATGGGTTGCACCAATTATAACATTTATAATCATAGGATATTTCTTTTATAAGTCATATAAAGAGCTTAAAAAACAATAAGATTAAAAAGAAAAGACAGATATTTTAATAAAATTTTAACAATTTTAATTAAAAATATAAAAATCAATCCGTAATTTGCTTTCGCAAATTACAATAGTTACACTCGGCGAAAATTATCCTGCCATTAAATTTTCGCCTCGCAATTGATTCGATGTTAATGAATAAATAGGCGAGGAAAAATTCAATGGTAGCGGAATTTTTCCGAGCACAAATTATGCCGAAGGCGGATTGAAAAATTAATACAAAATTAAAACCATTAAATCAAATGGACAAACCAAAATTAACAATTGATGAGATGGCTACTTTCTGCAAGAGAAAGGGTTTTGTTTATGCAAATTCTGAAATCTATGGTGGAATTGCTGGATTCTATGATTTTGCTCATCTTGGTGTCGAGTTGAAAAACAACATCAAGCAGCAATGGTGGAAAACTTTTGTGCAGGAAAGAGATGATATTGTTGGAATTGACGGAAGCATTATAACACACCCAATTGTTTGGAAAGCATCTGGGCATGTTGATGGATTTACAGATGTCCTTGTTGATTGCAAGAAATGTGGAATGAGATATAGAGGAGATGCATTAATTGAAGACAAATTAAAAATATCAACTGCTGGCATGAGTCTTGATGATATTGCGGAGGAAATTGCAAGGCACAAGATAAAATGCTCAAAATGTCGAAGTGATTTAGGACAGCCAAAGAAATTTAACTTAATGTTCACAACAAATGTTGGACCTGTGCAAACAAGCAGTTCTGTTGCATTTTTAAGGCCTGAAACAGCGCAGATTATTTTTACAAATTTCAGATTAGTTGCAGAAAATGCTCGCTTAAAGCTTCCATTTGGAATTGCGCAAGTTGGAAAAGCTTTCAGGAACGAAATTAGCCCAAGAGATTTTCTTTTCAGAATGAGAGAATTTGAGCAGATGGAAATAGAATATTTTGTTCATCCTGAAAAGCAGGATGAATGTACTTACATAAATGATATTTTAGATTACGAATTAAATATTTTATCTGCAGAAATGCAAAAACAAAAAAAGAAAATGCAGAAGATGTCAATTAATGAATGCTTAAATAAAAAAATAATCAAAACAAAATGGCATGCTTATTGGCTTGCTCTGATGCACAAATGGTTTGTTGATTTAGGCGCAAATCCAGAGCATTTTAGGATAAGGCAGCATGTAAAAGACGAGCTTAGCCATTATGCTCTAGATACTTGGGATTTAGAGTATGAGTTTCCTTTTGGATGGAAAGAATTGCAAGGGCTTTCAAATAGAACAGATTTTGATTTAAAGCAGCATATTGAGCATTCAAAAACCGACTTAAGCATTTTTGATGAAGAGACAAAAAAGAAGATAATACCTCATGTGATATGTGAGCCATCCCAAGGTGTTGAAAGAGCATTTCTTGTCTTTATGTTTGATGCTTACCATTACGACAAATCAAGGCAGAATGTTGTTTTAAAACTTCATCCAAAATTAGCACCAATTAAGATTGGAGTTTTTCCTCTTGTTTCAAACAAAAAAGAATTAGTTGACAAAGCAAAAGAGCTCTATTGCCAACTGATAAAAGAATGGACTTGCACATTTGATGTTAGTGGAAGCATAGGCCGCCGCTACGCCCGAGCAGATGAAACTGGAGTTTATGCTTGCGTTACAATTGATTTTGAAAGTTTGGAAGATGAAAGTATTACTGTCAGAAGCCGAGATACGACTGAACAAATTAGGGTGAAGATAAAGGATTTGAAAGATGTTCTCAATAAATTTTTGAGTGGAGAGAAGTTGGGGAAGTTGGGGAAAGTGGTGGAGTGAAATTCTAATTTTTACCACTGGACATCTATGCCTAAACTATTTAAAGGAAGAATTCTACCATAATTAACTTAGCTCATTAATCTTTGATTTTAATATGTCAATAAGCTCAGGCTGGTTATAATGGTACATATCAGGAATACCAAGAGAGAGTATGCGTTTTTGTATATATTGCTTAGGAAACCTTCTGGCAATTTCAGTCCTTTGAGCCTCTTCCATAACAACAATAACATCAGCCCAGGAAAGCTGCTTTGCAGTCACAGGCTTTTCATTGTAAAGCCCAGCAGATTTGGTTTTGAATCTATCTTTGAAAAGCTCTTCAGCTGTTTTGCTCCTATGTTGGTTTTGGTTGCATATAAAAAGTACTTTCATTGTTATTATTTTGATAACTAAGAATATAAATTTTATGGTGTAACATTATAAAATAAAATCTATATAATCCAAAATCAAAACATTTATATATAACTCCCACTTCAAAAATACACAACATATAGTATATTGACGACATCTAACATACTATATATTGTGTTTTCGGTATAGTAGTAAAAACCTGTTAAAACTGTGAAAGAGGTTAAAAAATGTCAAAAATTTCTCAAATAAAGAAAAGGGATGGAAGCATAGCAACTTTTGACCAAAATAAGATAACAGAAGCAATTTTCAAGGCTGCAAGAGCTGTTGGTGGAAAAGACAAAAAGCTAGCAAAGCAATTAAGTGATAAGGTAATTGCAGAACTTGAAAATATTGGTGGAGTTCCATCAGTTGAGCAAATCCAAGACATAGTAGAAAAAAAACTAATAGAGAGTGGGCATGCTGCAACTGCAAAAGCTTACATTCTTTACAGACAACAAAGAGCAGAGATAAGAAAGGAAAAGCAGATTGTTCTTGAAAAAGAAGAAATTGATGAAGTTGACAAGCGCTTTGATGTTAACGCATTAAGAGTTCTAAAGGCAAGATACTTAAGAAAAGATGAAACAGGCAAATTGATAGAAACACCAAAGCAGTTATTTACAAGAGTTGCTACTCATGCTGCTTTGCCTGATTTGTTTTATGATATAAGAGTTTTTGATATTGATGCAAGACAACCAGTAAACGAAAAAGAAGAGTTTAGTCCAATTGCAAATGAAGATAAGTACAATATAGGCAAATACAAGCTTAACAGATACCATCTAGAAGCATTGAAAAGGATGTATGACAGGTTTAATAGGAACAAACAAATGAAAGTTGCTTGGAATAAGTTCTTTGGAATGATAAAAAAAGGTGAATTTGACGATTATGAAAAGAATATTAATGAACTATACAATTTGATGACACAAAAGCTTTTCATGCCAAATACTCCTGCAATTGCTAATTTCGGCAATCCACTAGGAATGGGAAGTGCCTGCTTTGTATTAGACGTTCCAGACAGCATAGATGGCATTATGGAAACTCTAAAGAGCACAGCAATTGTATTTAAAGCAGGAGGTGGAATGGGTTACAATTTCTCTAAACTAAGACCAGAAGGTGATTTTGTAAGCTCTACTGGTGGAGTTGCATCTGGACCATTAAGCTTTATGCGATTGTTTGATACAATGACAGAAGTCATTAAACAAGGTGGCATAAGAAGAGGAGCGAATATGGGCATTCTTAACTCCAACCATCCTGATATTGAAAAATTCATAACAGCAAAAGAAGGAAATAAAGCATTAAGAAACTTTAACATTAGCGTATTGATAATG
>CAZUSQ010000112.1:0-4183 GCA_964622655.1 uncultured Methanosarcinales archaeon | reverse complement strand
CTGCTCGCTCCCCTCTTGCAATAGCTTCTATATTTGCAAGCCTTTGGTTAATGCTTTCCAAAGAAGCCCTTAAAGCATCAAGTTTACTAGATATTACTTCAAGATTTTTAGATGCCATATCACTTGAGTAAGAAGGTTGCTGAAAAGTTGGCTGAAAAACTGGCTGGGCTTGAAAGTTTGGCTGTTGAAACGAAGGATATTTTTGGTAAGGTTGCTGTTGCTGCATTGGCTCAATGCCCATTCCCAAGTCTGGAGAAGGTCCTGTACCTATATCAAGTCCTAGATCTTTATCAAGTCCTAAGTCTTTACCTAAATCTTCTAGTTCATCTTTTTTCTTCCAGAAAGCCAACTTGCTAAAGAAAGCCATCTATTCACCTCTTTGCATAAATTTTATTTGGATGTATATAAACATTTTGGATTAGATGCCCTTTAATGCAAAGTAAAGTACAGCTAAAACAAACAAAGTAGATATAATAAAAAACAGCATCATAAAGAATTTTTCAAATAATTTATGCAGAATAATCATTATAATAAGATACACAACTACAGCTCCAATAACTATTGAGAATAGTGATAATGCCATTTTTTAATTAATTGTTTTTGTTAATATAAATCTTTTTGTAATAATTACAATATTTATTAATTGGGCACTTTTCACACAATGGTTCTTTTTTGCATATATTTTTGCCCAATTCTACAAGCAATGCATGGTACTCATTAAATAATTTTTCGTTATTTGAGATGTTATGCATAAATAAATTTTGCAGTTCTTCATATGTTTTTTCTTTATAACCAATCCTGCTCATTATCCTTTTTGTATAAGCATCAATAACAAAAATAGGCTTTTTTGATGCATATAATATTATTGAGTCTGCAGTTTCTGGACCAATACCATTGACTGATAAGAGTTTTTTTCTTAGTTCATTGACATTATTTTTAAACAATAACTTCAATTTTCCATTATAATTTTTCAATAAAAATCCACAAAAATTCTTTAGCTTTTTTGCTTTTTGGTTATGATAACCAGATGATTTTATCAATAAAGCAAGTTTTTTAGCATCAATTTTATGTATTTTATTGACATCAATTAAATCATTTCTGTTCAATTCAACAATTGCTTTTTCTACATTCTTCCAGTTTGTGTTTTGTGTTAGAATAGCGCCAAAACATACTTCAAGCTGTTGTTTTTCATTTAATTCAATGTTTTTGTGATATTTTGGAGTAAGTTCTCCTTCCTTGGTTACGGGCCACCAGTGTTGTGGGGTGAAATGGGATTGGAGTTTGTTGTAAATTGACATTAATTTTCGCATTTTTCAATAAAGAGTACAATGGTTTTTATTTGTTTTGCTTAAGTTAAATTTTTAAACTAGTTTTCATTAGCGATTAATTATGGTTACACTCGATGATAAAATAGTAAATGTTGGAACATTCGATGAAGATTTAAAAGCAGGACGCAGAGACTATGAAAGAGCCAAGCAAGGTGTTGCATTAATTATGTCTGAGAAGTCAGCACTAGAAAAAGCTCTGAAAGAATACACAGAATATGACGACTTAAATCTGCCTAAAGATACAATAGAAACATCAATAAGAAGAGGTGATGTTAGATTTATAATAAAATCTGAAAGCAGAATAAAAAGACCACCATACAAAGAGGCTGTAGTTGGAATGGAAAATTATCTTGATGGAGTAGCTTTTTTAGTTGCCCAAGGAACCGAGATTTCTGGCGTAATCCGAAGAAGTAAATTAATATTTATCGAAGTTAGCAAGTTATTTGAGGCTTTTAACATTATTGTTTGGGGAATTTTAAATCCTGGGGTTGAGCACACTATAAGGTATGAGGTTACAGGTGAATTGGCTGAGGAAAGACCTTTAGACGAGTTGACTTTGCGGGCAGGCAGGAATCCTGAAGCTTTAACTGAAGAGAACTTTGTTAACTATGCGCGTATGGACAGAATTAATCCAATCCTTGTTGCTTATGTAAGTGCATACGATGCAAAGCTTGCTGAAGGACAAAGAAAACCTGAAAAAACAACACCTGTAACATCCAGAGCAGCGTATGTAACAACAAAATCAAAGGCAGAAGGTCCTGACTGGACATATGTTGTAAAAACTCTAGTCACTGTGCCTACAGACCCAAAAACTGTTGGAGAGCTAAATATTCTAAATGACCAGAATCTAAGCAGAATAGAGAAAGGAGATAGATTACCATATTATGATTTAACATATAAACGAGACGACCCTACACTATTGTATGTCTCTATACAAAGCGTTGATCAAAGAATACAATCATTAAAGACTGGAAAAGTTATAGAGGCAAAAAGATTGAAGGTTGAACCAATTGAAATTGTTTAATTAATTCCCTAAAATTATAAAATCTGATGTAAGATACGAGATTGTGCTTTAATTCTTTTCAAAAAGGAACCTCTACACCTGGTGGAGTAAATTCTATATCTTCCCTAATTGGAACCACTTTCTTTCCTTTTCCCTTCTTGGTTTCAGGGAAAAGTGGAAGCTGTTCAGACTCTTTTTTAGATTTTAGTTTCAGAGGTGTAGCAACGCTAGAACTTGATGAAGTTACTGCAGGTTTAGTTTGTGTAGGTTGATAAGGTTTTGGTATTGCCCCTTTTCCTTTTTTGTATATAGTTGCTGCTAACGTGCCTAATAAAGGTGTTTTTTGGTATTCAAATGGAATCTTCACTCCTTCTTGAGTACTTTCTCCTTTTAAAAGAGCCTGGTTTTCGGTTAATATTTCATAAACTTTAAAGTGAGGAACCTTTATGTTTATTGTAGATTCTCTAGCTAGAGCTGCTTGAGCTATTCTTTGTTTTACTGAATTATAACTTTCTTCATCAAAATACTGCACTGTTTTAGTTTCAGTTAATCTTCCACTCTTTAGTGTTTGGTTTTTTTCAATTACAATATACCTTCCATTGCCAAATATAGCTTCAGCATCACTAATTGGTCCAGCACATTCCATAATAATTATGTCTATACCTCTTCCATTCTCTTTATGCTTATTTAAAATGTGAATAGGCTCAAATTTGGTGTCATAGACTTGATTTCTTGGCTGTAAATGCTGGTCAAGAGTTGCATAAGTAGTAGGTTCAGTTTGTCTTGCTAATCGGTAAAAAAGCCTTGTATCATTAGCTCTTTGTGTCATAAGTTAATCACTTATTTCACCATTTATAAATCTTTCTATTATTAACTATTAAGAAGTAACAACAATTAAGAAATCAACACAGCATTTACAACCCCGTCTTGCCCTGGTCTTGATGTAATTCTTGCTTTTCCAAATTCTGTGTCAATTACAGAGCCTTTTGTCATTATGTTTCTTCTAATAAAATGCCTATTAGCGGGGTTGTCTGTTATTGTTTTGATTTTAATTTGCTTGAATGTCTTTGTTTTAGGGTCAAACAGATTCGCAGTATCAGCACTTAGTAATCTTAATTTTCTATTTGCGCCCATTGTTCTTATAACTTGAACTCTCTTCTTGCCAAGTTTTGTGAAAGAAGGCTCTCTGCCTAGCTCGTATTGCCTTTTTTTTCTGTAAGCTATATATCTTCCTCCTGTTTCCTTTCTTCTTGGCCTTGCTTGTGAAATTGCCATGAAAAGTAGTAACTTTTATTGCTTTAAATATGTTTCTGTATAGATAATTATTTATTCAAGATGAATTAATTGTTTTTTATGGCATTTTTTGAAATAATTTGGATTATTGTATTATTAGTTATAATGTTGTTCATTGGCTATTTAATTGGTAAATATATTGCTCACAAGCAATGGCAGGAAAAAGTTCCAAGCTTAAGAGAAGATGCAATTAAGCAATCAAGGGCTGTTTTAAGCGGACAGTTTAGTGAACAGATTGCACCTTATCTTCCAAATTTTCCTTATAAGCCAACAGAAGCAAGGTTTATAGGCAAGCCTATTGATTTTGTTGTGTTTAAAGGAATGGATGAGCAAAAAATTGATGAAATTGTTTTTGTTGAAGTGAAAAGTGGACAAAGCCAGTTGTCAAAAACTCAAAAGACTCTAAAATCTTCAATAGAGAATAAAAAGATTTTATGGCATGAATATAAGGTGCCTGAAGAATTGACGAATAAAAAGTAAAAACATTTATAAACAAGCCCAATTTCTTCTTTGTATCCATTTTAGGGGTGTTTTTATTTTATGGAGCCTGCAAGACCAT
>CAZUSQ010000111.1:0-4223 GCA_964622655.1 uncultured Methanosarcinales archaeon | reverse complement strand
AAATGCTTGATTCAGTAAGAAATTTAAGGAAAAATTTATTGGGCAAAATAGTCACTAACCCTAAAGGCGAGGAATGGTGCATAAGCAAGCATTTGCTTGCTGCAAGCATGAGATTAATTGAAGTTGGCACAAAAGAACTTGCCAGAAATAATGAAAAAGAAGCAAATGTTTTTTTTACATCTGCTTTTAATCTTTACTCCTTGTTTTTTGCAATCAATACAAAAATAATAGATTTAAAAAATTTGGAAAATTTTGAGGAAAAAGAGATTAAAAACGGCATTCTTAACAAATTCTCAGCAATAATAAAAAAAATTATTGACTGCTGCAAGGAATAATATTTTTATTTTTTATACATTTTAGCGCAATGCAAACAACAAAACTTCATCATTTTGCCCCTTATTTTTTCTGTATGCCCGCCAGAATAAATCTTGCATCCACATGGACATGCTGATATTTTTGGTTGTATTGCGATATCAATTAAATCTCCAAATTTTGTGAACATTTCCTTTGTAAAATTTCTGCCTTCTGATGTTAAATTGTATATTTTCTTGTCTCTCTTTCCAACTTTGTTATATTTTATTAGTTTATTTTTTCTTAAAATGCTTAAGAAAGGATACACGTTGCTTGCACTAATACTTCTTCCCAATTTTTCCTCTAGTTCTTTCATTAAATCATAACCGTGCTTAGGATCAGTTGCTAAAAGGCACAAGGTATATAATTTAACAATATTGTTTATTTTTATACCTACCATAATAAGCTTAGATGATTACAAATATAAATATCTTTCTTTTTTAGATATATCAAAATCTGATATAAATAGAAAGATTTAAATAGTTGCTCACATAATATATCCAAAATGGATATGTCAAAAACAAAAAATATAAAATCTTGGGGGTGGTTATTTTGAAAAAGATAATGTTATTGTTTTTTATTTTTGCTTTAGGCATAAGTATTGTTTACTCTGATGCGGAAGATTTTGCAGAAGCAAAGAAAATAATTGATGCAAAAACTCCTTGCTCTAAATTAACAGAGAATCAATTAGAAATTATTGGAGACTATCTTATGGAGCAAATGCATCCAGGAGAAGCACACGAAGTAATGGACAAAATGATGGGTGGTGAAGGCTCTAAAAGCTTGGGATTAATGCATATTGCAATGGCGAAAAGAGTTTATTGTAATGATATAAATGATGCTGTCAATTATGGCATGATGGGCTATGGAATGATGAGTTCTGGCTTTGGAAGAGGAAAAAATTACGGAGGGCTGATGAACATGATGGGAGGCAATCTTGGATATGGAATGATGGGGAACTGGGGTTATGGAATGATGGGCTCAGGATATGGTTACTGGGGACTGTTAAATTTCCTGTCCTTGGTGCTTGTAATTGGGCTGATAATACTAGTTTATTTGTGGATCATAAAGTTATGGAAAGAAGTTTTCAAGAAGGCAAAATAATTGATGCAAAAGAAGGAGGTTAGAATGGGAAAAGGAAAAGGTTGCTGTTAAACATTAATTAGATGTAATAAAAAATGGAAAATTTATGTAATTGCGGAATTAATTGTGAATGTAACACGCAAGATTTCAATAAAGACATAGATAAAATAGAAAATTTGGGCTACGATTTAATGTCAGATTTTACTGATAAATAAAAAAGAGGGAGGTAAAAATGGAAAGGCTAAACCAAAATGCTGTTGCTTTTGCAGTTGGGATTACAACAGCCTTAGTGTATTTAGTTTGTCTGATTTTTGTGGCAGTTTTTCCGCTGGAAATGATTGTGACAATTGGAAATTATTTTGTGCATGGAATTGACATTTCAAGCATTGCTACAAAAAACATAACAATTGCAAAGTCAATAATTGGGCTGGTTGTAGTTTCTTTGAGCGGTGCAGTAACAGGCTATATTTTTGCATTGCTATATAACTGGATTGGAGAAAAGCTTTAGGTGGCCATGAAGAAAAATATTGATAAATTTATATTAATAGCACTGTTAGCAATCACATTGTTCTTGGCTTTTTATATCGTGATTACTTTAATACCATTAGATAAAAACAAAGATGCCATTGGATCTAAACAAAGATCTTTTCAAACTTTAATCAGTAATGAAAACAATGTAGAGTTTCAAGTTACTCCACTAAACCCCTCACAATTTCAGATTGAAATAAACACCCATTCTGTTGACTTGGATTTTGATTTGAAAGAAATTTCAAAATTGTACGATGATATTGGAAATAGTTATAAGCCATTAAAATGGGAGGGTTCTGAACCAGGCGGGCATCACAGAAATGGAATTTTAAAATTTGCATCAATAAATAAAAATGCAAAATCTATTAAGCTTGTTATAAATTATGGTATTGAAAGGGTATTTAATTGGAATATAAAGTGAGGCAACGCGAAACTCAGAGGTGAAAAAAATGAAACAAAATTTAGGAAAATTGGATAGAATATTAAGGTTTGCGCTGGCTTTTTGGTGGCTTGGACCTTGGGCTCCACAATACAATGTTGAATGGATAAATTGGCTGATATTTATTGTTGGTTGGATTGCATTAATTGAGAGCTTTTTTGGCTGGTGCTGGATACACAATTTGCTCGGAATAGACAATAGAGGTCAATAAGTCTGAAATTATAGTATGTAAATGGTAAAAGATCCTGTATGTGGAATGGAAATTGATGAGAAAAAGGCAGAGTTTAGTACTGCTAAGAATGGTAAAAGATATTATTTTTGTAGCAAAAGTTGTTATAACGAATTTAATAAAAGAAAGTAAAGATGGCAAAAGATATAATTTGCGGAATGTATGTTGATGAGAATAAAGCTAGATTTAAAACCGTGCAGGATGGGACAACATACTATTTCTGTAGCAGCAATTGCCTTGAAGCTTTTCTAAAGCCGGAAAAAGAAAAAAGAAATTTGAAGTATTTAACAATTTTTAGTTTAAGCTTGGGTTTATTGACAGCTGTATTTGAATATATCTATAGGATTTCGTTTTTTGGAATTCCAAATTATATTTGGCTATTTTTCCTTGCAACTCCTGTGCAATTTATTGGGGGCTGGAGGTTTTATAAAGGAACTTTTGATGCAATAAAAGCTAAGCAAGCAAATATGGATAGCTTGATTGCAATTGGAACAAGCGCTGCTTGGATTTACAGCACAATTATTGCATTTCAAGGCATATTGTGGCCAACGATATTTCCAGCTACAGGAGCCATAACAGAAGTTTATTTTACAGAGTCTGGGTTAATTATAGGTTTTATTATGCTTGGGAAATATTTAGAGCATTTAGTTAAAGGAAGAGCGTCACAAGCAATAAGAAAATTGATTGATTTGCAGCCAAAGCTTGCAACAGTTATCAGAAATAGAAAAGAAGTTCAAATTCCAGTTGAGCAAGTAAAGGTTGGAGATATTTTTATTGTAAAGCCAGGAGAAAAAATTGCAGTTGATGGTGTTGTTGTTGAAGGCTATTCATCTGTTGATCAGTCCATGATTACAGGAGAAAGTATACCTGTCAGCAAAAAAATTAGAGATGAAGTAATAGGAGCAACAATTAACAAAAGCGGACTTTTGAAAATAAAAGCAACTAAAGTTGGAGAAGCTACAACTCTTGCGCAGATTGTAAAAATGGTGCAAGAAGCTATTGCAAGCAGAGCTCCTATGCAAAGATTAGCTGATGTTGTATCTGCATATTTCGTGCCAATAGTAATTTTAATTTCAATTTTAGCATTTGCATTCTGGTATTTTATATTTGGCTTGGAGTTTGCATTGGCAATGACTATTCTGATTTCTGTTTTGATAATAGCTTGCCCATGCGCTTTAGGCATTGCAACTCCATCTGCAATTATGATAGGAGCTGGCAAAGGAGCTCAAAATGGAATTTTGGTTAAAAGCGGTGAATTTTTGGAAAAAACACATAAAATAACATCAATAATTTTTGATAAAACAGGAACTTTGACAAAAGGAGAGCCTTCTGTAACTGATGTTGTTGTTTTGGATTTAAAGTACATTAATAATAATATTCTAAAGTTTGCAGCAATTGCTGAAAAAGGCTCAGAGCACCCTCTTGGGCAAGCTATATTAAAGAAAACTGAAGAAATAAAAATAAAACTACCAGAAGCAAAATCTTATCAAACAGTTGCAGGAAAGGGAATCAAAGCAAGCTACAAAAACAAAACAATTCTTGTTGGCAACAGGTTGTTTATGAAAGACAACAAAGTTGCAATAGAAAATATAG
>CAZUSQ010000110.1:0-4237 GCA_964622655.1 uncultured Methanosarcinales archaeon | reverse complement strand
ACATTGGCTTTATGGAATTGATTATGAAAAAATAAAAATTGTAATTCATCCTCAAAGTATTATTCATTCTCTTGTTGAGTTTGTTGACAAATCTGTTATTGCACAATTGGGATTACCGGATATGAAAATTCCAATCCAATATGCATTAACATATCCAAGAAGATTCCGAAACTTAAGCACTTCGTTAGATTTAACAAAGATAAAAACTCTAGAATTTCAAGATCCAGATTTTGAGATGTTTCCATGCTTAAAATATGCGTATGAAGCAAGCATTAAAGGAGGAACCTTGCCAGCTGTTATGAATGCAGCAAATGAAGTAGCTGTTTATGCTTTTTTAGAGAATAAAATAAGATTTTTAGATATTCCAAGATTAATCAGAAAAGCGATGGATGAGCATAGCTTAATCAAAAATCCAACATTGAAAGAACTCCTCGATATTGATAAAAAAATCAAAGAAAAAATAAAGAATATGATTGAAGAAGAATTAGTACTTCATAATTAGTTTTCTTAAAATGAATTTTGCAATTATAGTTGCAGCTGGAAAAAGCAAAAGAATGAGGAAGAGTATCAATAAAATATTTTTACCATTACTCAATAAACCAATGATTTACCATACAATAAAAGCTTTTCAGGATTGTAGGCCAGTTGATGAAATAACTATAGTAACACAAAAAGGCGACATTAAAAAAGTAAATGAAATAAAAAATCAATATAATTTTGATAAAATAAAAAATATTATTGTTGGAGGAAAGGAAAGACAAGATTCTGTTTATAATGGTTTAATGTCAATAAAAAATGCTGAAAAAAATGATATTATTATTGTGCATAATGGAAGCAACCCATTAGTTAAAGAAAATTAAATTATCGAATGTATTAATGTAGCAGAGCAATACGGTGCCTCTGTTGTTGGATTTCAATTAAAAGATACAATAAAAAGAGTTAATAGCAACTTTGTTAAAGAAACAATGGACAGGACTAATATTTATCAAGTTCAAACACCACAAGCAATTAAATATGGCTTATTTTTAGATGCTTTTAAAAATGCCAAAAAGAAAAAACTTGAAGTTACCGATGATGTTTCTTTAGTTGAAGCATTGGGAAAAAAAGTTAAGATTGTATGTTGCTCTTATGAAAACATAAAAATAACAGCAGAAGATGATTTGAAAATAGCAGAAGGAATTTTAATGAGAAGAAATAATATAAGTTCAAATTTCAAAATTGGTTTTGGGCAAGACAGCCATAAATTTTCCAAACCCAAGAAAATCAAAGATTTTCTGGGCACAAGCAAAATCAAAGATTTTGCTGTGCAGAAAATTCAAGAATTTTCTCGCACCAAAAATCCAAAGGATTTTTTAGTGAACAAAAATAAAAAACTTATCTTAGGTGGCTATAAACTAAATGAAATTGGCTTGGAGGCAGATTCTGATGGCGATGTTGTTTTGCATGCTTTATTTAATGCAATAAGCCAAGCAATGGGAAAAAGGTCTCTTGATTACTATGCCGGTAAGATGTATAAAAAAGGCATAACAGACAGCAAGGAGTATTTAAAAGTAATTTTGAATAAATTAAAAGAAAAAAACTTGAAAATAAACAATGTTGGAATAATGATAGAAGCAAGCAAACCAAAATTAGAAAAACATACAGATAAAATAAAAAATTCAATGTCTAAAATACTAAATATAGAAAAAGAAAATATTGGAATTACATATACTTCTGGTGACAAACTGACTTCTTTTGGTCAAGGCAAAGGAATGCAATGCTTTGTTGTTGTTAGTTTAATTTAAATAGCAAAATGATTTCTAAAAACAATTATTTACCTTTGAAATTAGCAAATATTATATATGAAAATAATATCTCAAACTATATGTCAATTGCAGCATACGCAAAAATTAATCTTTACCTTAAAATAGGTAAAAAGCTAAGCTCTGGCTATCATAACATACAATCAGTTATGCAGAAAATAGAGCTAAGCGATAATATAACAATTGAACCCATACCTGAAGACAGAATCATAATAGAATCAACAAATAAAGAGATTGAGAATGAAAAAAATCTTGCTTATCAAGCAGCTTTGCTGTTGAAGAAGAAATACAGGGCAAGGCAGGGCGCAAGAATCTTCATAGAGAAAAACATACCGCTTGAGGCTGGGCTTGGCGGAGGAAGCTCTGATGCAGCAACTACCTTGCTTAATCTTAACAAAGTGTGGGGCTTGAAGCTCAAGGAAAGACAATTAATAGATTTAGCAACGCAGATTGGTGCAGACATACCGTTCTTTATAGGCGAAGATGCAGCTTTAGTAGAAGGTATTGGGGACAAGATTAAGCGCATAAAGAAGTCATTTAGCATAAACATTGTGCTTATAAATCCTGGTTTTAGAATTTCAACTAAATGGGCTTACTCAGCTTTTGACAAGCAAAAGTCAAAAATAAGGACAAAAGCAGATATCAAAAATCTGGTCAAGGCAATTGAAAAAAAGGACATAAAGGAAATAGCAAATAATCTGCAAAATGATTTTGAACCTATAGTTACAAAAAGATATAAAGTAATAAATGAAATAAAGAATAATTTATTAAGAAATGATGCTTTAAACGCTAGTGTCTCTGGCTCAGGACCAACTGTTTTTGGAATTTTTAACAGTATCTATGAAGCAAGAGAGGCTTTTTTCAAAATACAATATGATTACCCATTTGTGTTCTTGACAAAAACAATATAAAGAATAAAGATAATTGATTATAAGGGGTCGGTTTTGAAATTTGAATCAAAATGGAAATTAAAGTAGCTAAGCATGCTGGATTTTGCTTTGGAGTGAAGAAAGCAATAGAAATTGCAGAAGAAGTCGCTCAAAATAATGCTAAAACTTATGTTTTAGGACAGCTTGTCCATAATGAAAAAGTCATAAAAGACTTGCAAAACAAAGGTATAATATTTGTTGGCAGCATTAATGATATCCCTCAAAATGCAGTAACAGTGCTTAGAGCACATGGTGAGCCAGGCACAACCTATCAAATTCTTGAGCAAAAATCAATAACAAAAGGAAATAGCTTACATGACGCGACTTGTCCATTGGTAACACTTGTTCATAATGTTGCTATTAAATTAAAAAATAATGGTTATGAAGTAATACTCTTTGGCAAAAAAAATCACCCTGAAGCAATTGGAACAAGCTACCATTTGAAAGGCAAGGACACTTTTATTATAGAAAATTCAGAAGACTATGATTCTCTTGTTGAGTATGTAAATAAAAACAATTCTCAAAAAGTAGCCATTATCTCACAAACAACAATGTCTGTTTATGGTTATAAAAAAATGATTGAAAATATAAATAATGTTATAAATGAAAAATTTGTTGAAATTCCATTGAGCATGAAAAATCTTGATGTTAAGCATGGTTTTGTTGATACAATATGCAATCCAACAAAGCAAAGGCAAAGCGATACAGAAGAAATTGCAAAAGAATCTGATGTTGTTATTGTGGTTGGAGGAAAAAATTCAAGCAACTCAAAAGAGCTTTATGCAAAATGCAAAGAGTTTGGAGTTGAAGCTTACTTTGTACAATCAGAAGAGCAATTGCAGAAAGAATGGTTTGTTGGCAAGGAAAAGATTGGAATTACTGCAGGAGCATCTACACCTGATTATTTGATAAAGGATATTGTGAATAAGATAAAAGAATTGATGAATAATTTTTGATTAATCAGCAAAAAATCTTGCTCTTTCTGCATCAAACTTCCATGCCTCTGGAATTCGATTAGCTCTTTTGTAATATTTCATCAATCTTCCAATTTTTGATTCTGTAAGGTGCAATCCTCTTTTTGCTGTTTCATCGTGCTTATTATTTTCAAGGTGCTTTCTTACAGCAGCGTACTTTTTGAATAAAGAGGTTAAGTCTTCTGGAACTTCTGTCAAAAGCTTTTTTTCTTTAAGAATTGTGCTTATTGATTTTCCACACAAAGCAGAAACACTTGGTATGCCATAAGTATCCCTTAATAAAAGTCCAATCTGAGAAGTACTTTTTCCATCTTTTGTAAGTTTTGCTATCAGCAATTCAACTTCTTTTGCTTTGTACCTTATCCAAGATGGTGCTGTCTTCTTAGCTGGCTTTTTTGAACCATGCTTTCCCTTCTTCCTTGAATACATCCTTGCCATTTTGATTTGAATTTAATTATATTAATTACTTTTAACATCAATCCGCGATTTCGTCGCAATATTTAGTGCTCGGCAAAATTTTCCTTCCAATAAA
>CAZUSQ010000109.1:0-4308 GCA_964622655.1 uncultured Methanosarcinales archaeon | reverse complement strand
TTCTCTACAGTTTTTTCCAAAATCTTTTCAGCATTTTTGATTAATTGTTTTGCTGCATTAGCTTGCCCAAAAGCTTCACCAAAATCATTAGCTTTGAATGCTGTTTCTGCATTTGTTAACCTTTTTTTAGCATTATCAATTAACTCTGTTATTGGTTTTTCATCTGCAACATGGCCTTCTGACTTGTGTTCAGCTAACTCTTCTTCCAATTCTGCCAAGTTTTCTTTAGCATCTTCAATCTCTTCAGCAGCTTTTTCTTTTTTAAGTTCAGCAAGACCTTTTTCTTTTTCAATATCTTCTATCTCTTCTTCAATTTCCTTCTCAGATTTGCCTGTTTTTTGCTTTATTTCAATTTTTGTTTTGTCTTTTTTGTTTTTGATCTCAACTTTGACTTCGCCTGTTTTATTTGCTAGGGTGCTTAAAATAGAATCAAGCAATGCTTTTTGCTGTTCATTTAAAACACCTCTAACTTCAATTTTTATTTTCAAAATATTGCTTACTTCCTTAACTTCTTCTTCATGTTCTTCTAGTTCTCTTTCTATTTCAATTTCTTCCTCTATTTGTTTTGTAGCATTTTCTTCTTTTATAACAGAAATGCTCTTCTTAACTTTTGAAAGTACCTTAACTTGCTCGTCTTTGCCCTTTTCAGCAGCTTCTAACTTATTTTCTCCTGCCATCACTTTTATTTCTTCCAGCCTTTCCCTTGCTATTTCAATGCCTTTTCTAGCTTTCTCAGTAGGATTGAAAGTTAAAAGTAGATTGAGGTTGTCTAATGCCTTATCTAAACCCCACAGAAAAGAATCAGGAGTAACGCCAGGTTCTACAACTTTCTCTTCATGAGCATAAACAATAGGCAGTATTAAAATTGTTAATAAAATTCCAATAAGATTAATTTTTTTCATTATAGTGACCTTTCCTTATCACCTCTTTTTTTGATAAGGGTATGGCCCCCTCTTCTTTTATACGTGGGGGTGGTTTGAGAAGAATTAGTTCAGGGGGCCAATTGAAGAGATTGATTTTTTGTATAATCACCTTTTTTATTTTACTTATTTTTTCAATCCGTGCTTCGCACAAATTTTAGTGCTCGGCATTGCTTTTCTGCCATACTGCAATGCCTCGCCAATTTGTTCATTGAATAAACTCGAGGCAAAATTTAGTGGGTTGCGTGCGAGAATGTTCGCACGCTCACATTCAACTCAGACAAATTTTGCCGAGTGTAACTTTTGTGATTTGCAAAGCAAATCACGGATTGAATTTGAATCGTTATTTCGTATTAACTATCTTACCAATGATTTTGGTGGCTTGCGCATTTCTCTAATCCACAATAAGCCAATATGCTGCAAATCTTTGTTGAATTTATCGCTTATCTTGTATGTTTTCTTGTAAAGATCATAATCTATTATGCCCATACTTTTCATTGGTGTTAAGATTCTGTCATAAAACTGCCTTTTGTTGTAGCTAACCTTTACTTTTTTGCCTTTATAGGGAGGTTCTTCTATTAAGTCTGTTATTAAGTTGCCTTCATGAAGCTTGGTTGCGAACAAAGACATCTCTGTTTTGCCTATCTCACCACCATTATCTTTCATCATTTCTATAAGCAGTTTTGCAACAATAATTTGCTGCTTTGTCGCAAAAATGACTTCATATATGTCCTCTGGCAGGTTAAACCTGTCAAAAAGGATAACCATTTTTAACAGAATGGATTACAAGTATATAAATATTTCGTTTTCAGATACTAGTATAGAGAAATGTATATTGATTATTTTTTAAGATAAAGAATATCCATTACCTGTTTCTCTGCACCATCTTCTTCCACTAAATACGGCCTGTTGTCCATTTTTAAAGGAGAGGCATAAACATAAGTCATTCCTTTTTGCCTAGCATCATTAGAAACTTCTTCCAATGCTCGTCTAACAGAAGTTTCCAAATCCACATCTTTAGGCACTAAAACCCAAGGAGCTGCGTGCGGTGTTGCTTTCATAGAGTCAATTGGCACGGCATTCAAAACAACTGAGGAATCTTCTAAACGAAGAAAACCGAAAAATTCACCACTAGACACAAAAATAGCGTTAACTTTCATTAATATGGTAATTCCATATAATATAAAAATCTATTTCCCAAAAAACTCCCTCAAAACATCCCCATAATCCAAACTAACTTCAATCTCCCAATCTTCTGGAAAGCATTGGTAATAATTGCGCCAGGCGTACCTTTCATCGAGGAATATAATCGCTCCTTTGTCGGTTTCTGAGCGAATACATCTGCCTGCGTTTTGCAGGCATTTTGTAATTGCAGGCAGAACATAACCATACTCAAAGCCTTTGTCAAATTTGTCTTGATAGTATTCAATCAACAACTTTGCTTCTACATCTGGCTTTTGCAAAGGCAAACCAGCGATAATTACAGCTTTAAGTACGCCAGGCATGTCGATGCCTTCTCCAAGAGAGCCTGTTGAAATGCCTAACAATACTGCTCCCTTTTCCTTATAGCTTTTGAAAGCACATAACAGCTCTTCTTTCTCTTTTTTTGTCAGTTTTTGCTTTTCGATAAAAATTGGTTTATTGGAGTGTTTTGTAAAGTGTTCGTTAATGTTCAGCATTAATTCATAGCTTGGAAAGAATATTGCAACATTTCCATTAATCAAATTAACAATATCACCACAAACTTTTGCTATTTCCCTAAACTGCATTTGATTCCTCTCAATGAACTTTGTTGTTGTTTTTGGTATTATTAAGTTTAGCCTGTTTTTCTTTGGAAAAGGGCTTTTGTATTCCTTCTCAATAGCATTGTTAAAGCCAAGAATGTCTTTATACATAGAAGTTGGTGTCAAAGTGCCTGACATTAAGATTGTTGAATAGCTTTTGTCTATTATTTCCTTTGCTGCCGATGAAGGGTCTAAGCATCTATATGCTAAGTTTATTTTTAGCTTTTTATCCATTGTTTTTGTCAGAATTCTACCAAAACCAATATCAGAGCCAAGCCATGCTTCAAGAAATTTTGCAACACTAAGCACAAAGCTCTTTTTTTGTTTATCCCTTATGCCTTCTCCTGCAAATAAAAGCTCTGTCAAAATATCGTCATAACTTTTTTGATTGTTTATAGCATCAAATAAGTCATTTCTGCTTACAACACTTTCATCACTTATGTCTTTGCCAATTTCAAAAATTGCATTTTCAACAATATCAAGATTTTCAATTGTTTCTTCATAGCCATACTTTTTTGCCTCTTTTTTGGCATTTTCTATAACAACACTTGATGTTTTTTGTGTCAAAAGCTCTCTTATCCTGTTTGGCAAATTATGTGCTTCATCAACTATAAGTATTATATTCTCTAGTTCTTTTTTTATTTTAAGTAAGAAACTCTGTTTTATTGTTTGATTGAAAATATAGTAATAATCAGCAATTATTATTTTTGCATTGCTAGCAGTTAAAGTCGTTAATTCATAAGGACACATTCTCTTGCTTTTTCCTTTCTCAATAAACTCCTGCACATGACACGGACCAATCAGCTTAAGTTCTTCAATTGTTTGTTTTGCATCAATAGTTGGCTGCGTATTTGGTTTTCTTGCGTTCAAATAGAATTCGCATTTGCTTTCATCCCTTAATGCTTTACAGTATTCGTGAAAAGAGTTTGTTGCCATTGCTTCTACTCCATTCTGCAAACACATCCATTTTTTGCCAATAATATCAGCGCAATCAAAGCTAATGTTGAATTTTTGTTTTATTTGTTTTAAGGTATCAACAACAATTCTATGCTGAGTTTGCCTTGATGTAAGGAAGAAGATTGTTAAGTTATTTTTCATTGCAAATGATAAAGCTGGCGCTAAAACTGCTATTGTCTTGCCAATTCCAGTTGGTGCATGCATTATAATGTGCTTTTTGCTTTTAATTGCATCATAAACATCAGAAATCATATCGCTTTGTATTTCTCTTACCTTAGCATAAGGGAAATAGATTTCTTTTCGCAGTTCTTCTGTTAGCATATTTTAAGGATTATTTTATTATTTATAATTGTTTTTTATTTTTGTATTGGATTTTTTGATTGAAAAATTATATTTAATGAAATGCCCTATTGTAAAGGGCAAGGAGAATTAAAACATTAATTAGGGGAAATATTAAATAAAACATTCTTTAAATTAATAACTTCAATCTGTTCGCTTCGCTCACATATTCTAGGCTCGCTACATTGCTCGCCTATTTATTTTTACATTTTACCATTCTAAAAAACTCACAAAAAGGAAAGATTTAAATATTACATATCATACATGTTTACATTGATGACCAAATGAACATAACTATAAGAGACGTA
>CAZUSQ010000108.1:0-4314 GCA_964622655.1 uncultured Methanosarcinales archaeon | reverse complement strand
TGGAAAAAGACAATGTATGCATTGACTGCTACAATCAAATAGATAAGGTTGCAAAACTGCTTAATCTTGGACAAGCAGAGCTTGATATTTTAACAATACCAAAAAGAATTCTTACATTTAGCTTTCCTGTTAGGCTCGATTCTGGTGAAATAAGATATTTTACTGGCTACAGGGTTCAATTTAATGATGCAAGAGGACCAACCAAAGGAGGCATAAGGTTTCATCCAGAGGTCAATCTTGAGGAAATCAAGACACTTGCTTTCTTGATGACTTTAAAATGCGCTGTTGTCAACTTGCCTTACGGTGGCGCAAAAGGGGGTGTAATGATTGAGCCAAAGCGCTTTTCAGAGCAAGAGCTTGAAAATGTAAGCAGAGGCTATATCAGGGAAACATATAATTTCATAGGCCCTAATATAGACATTCCAGCTCCAGATGTCAACACAGATGCAAAGATAATGGCTTGGATGCTTGATGAGTATGAGAAGCTCGAGGGCAAACACACCCCTGCTGCAATAACAGGAAAGCCAATTTCATTGCTTGGCTCAAAGGCAAGAGATTATTCAACTTCTATGGGAGGGGCTTATGTTCTGCACGAGCTTGCTGATAATTTTGAAATGAAGCCGAGGAAAACAACTGTTGCTGTTCAGGGTTTTGGCAATGTTGGAATGAATATTGCTAGGATATTGCATGAATGGGGCTATAAGGTTGTTGCTGTCAGCGACTCAAAAAGCGGAATTTACAGTTCAAATGGATTAAACATAAAGGATGTTATTGCGCACAAGGAAAAAACAGGCCAAGTTTCAAAATTCAAAAACTCAAAAAACATATCAAACGAGGAATTGCTAGAACTTAAAACAAATGTTTTAATACCAGCTGCGCTTGAAGATCAAATCACAAAAAAGA
This sequence comes from uncultured Methanosarcinales archaeon, assembly GCA_964622655.1. GTDB lineage: Archaea > Nanobdellota > Nanobdellia > Woesearchaeales > GW2011-AR4. Next base: position 3,411 of record CAZUSQ010000108.1, on the reverse strand, counting down.
ATGCAGGCAAAGTAAAAGCTAAATTGATACTTGAAATGGCAAATCGCCCGATAACACCAGAGGCTGATGATATACTGCTTGACAAGAATATTTTTGTGATGCCAGACATTCTTGCAAATGCCGGTGGTGTTGTTGTTTCTTATTTTGAATGGGTGCAGAACTCGCAGAACTTTTACTGGAGCGAGAAAGAGGTGCTTGACAGGCTAAAGACATACATGACAAATGCTGTCAAAGAGCTTTCTAAGGTCTGCACTGATTTTAAATGCGATATGAGAAAATCCCTTTATATCAATGCTGTTAAGAAAATCCTTGAGGCTGAAAGATTGAGGGGGAATTTGAAGTAACAACTATAGATGAGGGTAGTAGAGGGGTGGGATAGAAAAATTTAAATATAAGTTATACTTTACCATTTTTATGGTAAAAATCAAATCGATGAAGCAAATAGTTGAAAATTATGTAATGAGTTCGCCAATAGCTTCTATTCGATATGAAAAATCTATGCTAACTAAAGGGTGGGAAAAACCTAAAGAAAAAAGTTTAAAATTTGCATTAAATTTAATAAAAAAATCTGGATTAAATAGAAATGAAGCCATCAAAATTTTAGAAGATGTTAAAGAAAGAACACAAGAAATCTTGTCTACATTGCGTAATAGCGAGTCATAAAAAATAAAAATGGTAAAAACAAAAACAAGCTCTTTTGGTGTATCAGCCAGATTAAGTCATGACTCTTCAGATTTTTATAATTCTAAACTTTATAGAAAGCAAAATAATAAAATAAAAAAACAAATTTACATAGAAAATAAAATAAACCCTTCTTTTATTAATAAAATTCATTTGAAAAGTAGCGAGAATATGGAAGAATTACCTAATGAGTCTATTCATTTAATGGTGGCGTCGCCACCTTACAATGTAGGTAAAGAGTATGACGAGGATTTAAGCCTCGAAGAGTATAGATTACTTTTAAAAAATGTTTTCACTGAGGTATATCGTGTTTTAGTTCACGGCGGTAGAGCTTGTATAAATATAGCAAATGTTGGAAGGAAACCCTATATACCTTTACATGCTTATATTATAGAAGACATGCAAAAAATTGGATTTTTAATGCGAGGAGAAATTATATGGGATAAGTCTTCAAGTGCAGGAACATCAACTGCTTGGGGGAGTTGGCAGTCTGCTACAAATCCTACATTAAGGGATACTCATGAGTATATTTTAGTATTTTCAAAAGAAAACTTTAATAGATACCCAAATGGAAGAAAAAGCACCATAGATAAAGAAGAATTTTTGGAATTTACAAAAAGTGTATGGCATTTTCCTGCAGAGTCCGCTAAAAAAGTAGGACATCCTGCGCCATTCCCTTTAGAACTGCCAAGCAGGTTAATAAAATTATACACCCTTGAAGGTGATGTGATTCTTGACCCTTTTATTGGTAGTGGCACAACAGCTATAGCAGCAAAACGTCTTAAGCGTAATTTTATAGGCTACGAAATAAACAAAGAATATAAAAATTTAGCAGATAAAAGATTGTTAAAAGAATTTGCCCAACAAAAATTACTTCACTAAATTTCTTAACTTTTCTGCAAAATCAGACAGCTCCTTAGAATTAGTTACATCTACAAACTTATCTACAATATCACCTTCTGCCAAAGCCATCATACAAGCAGAATTTCCAGATGTAGGTTTTACATTAGTCACAATAAAAAATGGTAATTTTGGAAATATTCTTCTGAACTGATAGGCTTGACATATCCCTTTTTTCATTGTGTCTGTTCTTAGCAATGCTGGTCTATCAGAACTTGCAGGATCAGAGCCTTTTGCTTCAATACCACATACCATACTTCCTTCTTTGTAAAGTGCAAAATCCAATTCACCACCATCTACCATACAAGCTTTTGGAATTGATATATTATCTTTCAAGTCAATTTTATACTTATTTTTCATTAAATACCAAAAAGCATATTCAAACATATCTCCTGTTTTAGAAGCTCTGGCTTGAAAATTAGTTATATTTAAAGCCTTAATCAAATCTTTGAAACAATTATTAAAAAAGTCATTTAGAAGTGTAGAAGTATCTAAACTACTTTTGTTGTAGTTTTTTATTATTATTGTCAAAAAATCTGAAGGGATATTCATTAAGTTTTGTTTTATGAGTTGAATATATAAATATTGCTTCACAAACCTTTAAAAACACTCTTTTAATCGCTTTCTAAAGTAAAAATGAACCTAAGAGAAGAGGCTTTAAGGCTTCATAAAACAAATAAAGGAAAAATAGCTATAAAATCAAAAGTTAATGTTAAAACTAAAGAAGACTTAAGCTTGGTTTATACACCAGGAGTAGCAGAAGTTTGCAAGGAAATAGCAACAAACAAAAATAGTGTTTATGATTACACCTTTAAATCAAATTCTGTTGCTGTCGTTACTGATGGCTCAGCTGTTCTTGGCTTAGGCAATATAGGAGCAGAAGCTGCTTTGCCAGTTATGGAAGGAAAATGCGTTCTTTTCAAAGAATTAGCTGATATAGATGCATTTCCAATATGCATCAAAACGCAGAATGATAAAGAAATAATAAACATAGTAAAAAATATAGCACCTGTATTTGGAGGCATCAATCTAGAAGATATTGCAGCGCCAAGATGCTTTACAATAGAAGAAGCTTTGCTTGATATTGGAATTCCGGTAATGCATGATGACCAGCATGGCTCAGCAATCGTTATATTAGCTGCCTTGATGAATGCTGCAAAAGTTGTTGGCAAAAGGATAGAAGACTTAAAGGTTGTGATTAACGGAGCAGGAGCAGCTGGAACTGCTATTACAAAGCTTTTGCTGTGCTTAGGTATAGATAAAAATATCTGTACCTCTGTAAGAGAAATAGTTGTTTGTGACAGCAAAGGCATTATTTATGATGGCAGGGCTGACTTGAACGAGTTCAAAGCACAACTAGCAAAAGTAACTAATAGGTCAAAAAGAAAAGGCACTTTAAAAGATGCATTAGAAGGAGCAGATGCATTTATTGGAGTTTCAGCTGGCAATTTGCTTAATGCAGATGACTTAAGAAAGATGAATAAAGATTCAATTGTATTTGCAATGGCTAATCCTGTGCCAGAGATAATGCCAGAAGAAGCAAGCAAGGTAGCAGCAGTTGTAGGCACTGGCAGAAGTGATTTTCCTAACCAGATTAATAATTCATTGGCTTTTCCAGGGGTTTTTAGAGGAGCTTTGGACTCAAAGGCAACTGTGATTAATAATGAAATGAAGATAGCTGCTTCGCATGCTTTGGCAAATTGTATAGAGCCAACAAAAGACAACATTCTGCCTTATACTTTAGATAAACAAATTGTTCCAAAAGTGGCAGAAGCTGTTAGAAAAGCAGCTATTGAAAGTGATGTTGTTAGGGAATAATATTATTTTTAT
>CAZUSQ010000107.1:0-4326 GCA_964622655.1 uncultured Methanosarcinales archaeon | reverse complement strand
AAATTAATAAAAGGCATAACAGAAAAAATAAGGGACAAGTATAATCCAGAAAAAATTATTCTTTTTGGCTCTTATGCCTATGGCAGACCAAGAAAGGATAGCGATGTAGATTTACTGATTATCAAGAGGACAAGTGCACGGCACATAGACAGGTCGGTTAGAATACGCGAGATTCTTAAGGAAGAAAATCGACGTATTGCGATTGAGCCATTAGTGTACACTCCAGAGGAAATCAAGAAAAGATTAGAGCTAGAAGATGATTTTATAAAAACAATATTAGAAAAGGGTGTGCTTCTTTATGGTTAAAAAAAAGCTTGCTAAGGAATGGTTTAATAACGGGCAAAAAGATATAGGGGATGCAGAATTCCTTCTAAAGAATAATAGAGCTTTAGAAAATATAGCATTTCACGTTCAACAAGCAGCAGAAAAATATCTGAAAGGCTTTTTAATATATCACAATTGGAAATTAGAAAAAATTCATGATTTGGTAAAGCTTCTCGAAGAGGCTGTCAAAATTGATAAACCTTTTAGTAGATTTCGGGCACCAATGCGAAAAATTACAAATTTTTATTTCGAAAGCAGGTATCCTGTCGGATATAAAGTTGATTACACAAAACAGGAATTAAAAGCAGCAATTCAACAAACTAAAAAAATGATTAATTTAATCAAGAAAAAATTAAACTAAAATGTCGTACAAGCAAAGAATTGACGGAAGAGGATTTGATAAGACTAGACTAATTGAAGCAAAGGTTGGGGTTATAAAAAGGGCTGATGGCTCTGCAATATTCAAGATTGGCAACACATGGGCGTATGCTGCTGTGTACGGACCAAGAAATTTGCATCCAAGGTTTTTGCAGGACCCACAAAGAGGCATTTTAAGATGCAACTACAATATGATGCCATTCTCAAGCTCTGGCGAAAGGGTAAGACCAGGTGGCTCTAGAAGATCAAAAGAGATTTCATTAGTAACAGAGAAGGCGTTATTGCCTGTATTAAACCTTGAAGAATATCCGAATTCTGTTGTTGATGTTTTTATTGAATTGCCCCAAACAGAAGCAGGCTCAAGATGTGCTGGCATTTGCGCAGCATCAATGGCATTGGCAGATGCAGGCTTGGAAATGAAAGATTTGGTTGCAGCAGTCTCTGTTGGGAAGGTCGATGATAAGTTATTGGTAGACTTAGACTATTTAGAGGAGAGCTACACAGATGGGCCTGTAGCAGACATACCAATTGCGATTATGCCAAACTCTGGCAAAATAACTTTGTTGCAGATGGACGGCGAAATAAAAAAAGAAGAACTGATGAAATTGCTTGAAATGGGCAAAAAAATTTGTATAGATATTTACGAAATCCAAAAAAAAGCTTTGAAAGAAAAATATCAAGAGGTTGAGGTGTAATGCATAGAGAACTTAGAAGCCACATTATAAGCTTGCTTAATGCCGATACGAGGCTTGATGGAAGAAAACTGACAGAATACAGAAAGCCGATAGAAGTTGAGCAAAATGTGGTTAAAACAGCAGAAGGCTCTGCAAGAGTTAAGATTGGCGAAACAGAGGTTATTGTTGGAGTTAAGTTGGAAGTTGGTGAGCCTTATCCTGATTTGCCTGACCAAGGCACTATTATTGTTGGAGCTGAATTATTGCCATTGTCAAATCCGGAGTTTGAGCTTGGTCCGCCAGGAATTCAAGCAATTGAATTAGCAAGAGTTGTTGATAGGGGCATTAGGGAAAGCAAATGCATTGATTTCAAGAAGCTATGTGTTGAGTCAGGAAAAAAGGTATGGCTGATTATAATTGACATATGTCCTATTAACGATGCTGGCAACTTGTTTGATGCTTCTTCGCTTGCTGCGCTTGCTGCTTTAAAAGATGCAAAGTTTCCTTCTTTTGACGGCGAGAAAATTGATTATAAGACAAAAACAGACAAAAAATTGCCCTTGGAAAAAACACCAATTGCTGTTACTGTAATTAAAATTGGTGAAAAGTTTATTGTTGACCCTGACATTGAAGAAGAGAAGGCAATTGATGCAAGGCTTACAGTTTCCGCAATTGAAGATGGAACTTTATGCGCTTTGCAGAAAGGCGGTGATTTTCCAATAACAGTTGAAGATGTTGAAAAGATGCTTGAAATTGGAATTGAAAAGGGAAAAGAGTTGAGGAAGTATTTGTGAAATTTTTCTTTATTATTTGTAAAAATTTGAACAATCAAAACAAATTAACAAACCCAATTATAAAAAATAAAGCAATAAAATGCAACAATCAATTGAACAAAAACTCCAAAAATATTTTGAACTGACTTCTAAAGCTTTAAAGAAAGTTAAAATCGTTGAAAAGCATAAAAAAGAAGCAAATGAGCTTCTTGATTTATCACAGCACTATTTTGATGATGCAAAGTATTTCGAGAAAAAAGGTGACTTAGTAAATGCATATGGTGCAGTTGTTTATGCTTACGCTTTCTTAGACATAGGTGCAAGGCTTGGCTTCTTTGATGTTGGGAAAGATAATGAATTATTTATGGTGGATTAGAGATTATTTACATCCAAAAAGGCATTGTTAATAGCCACAAAGCATTGCTAACAACAAGGAATATGCCTATGCCTGCTATTACTGATTCATTCTGCAAGTAAGGAACTAAGTATTGAGTAATGTAAGGAATATTCCAGCCTGTGAAATACGAAATAGATGCAAGCGATATGACTAAATCAATTAAATTATGTAAAATCGATAATGCAATTAACCCAAAATGCGAAGTTATCTCTTTTAATTCATTAATTATATCCAAAAATATAAAGGTTATGAAAACAATAAAAGCAATTACATAGGCAAAGTTACCTAGTTTTAAAGTAAAGAATCTTCCAGTTAAACCAAGTAACAAAAGTCCACATATAATACCAATTATTGCGTCTTCTGCTTCAAATATTGCTTTCATTAATATGATTTTATAGGATTTTGTTTATAAATATTGCTGAACAAAGTTGATAGTAATTTATAAGTAGTAACAAATGGAAAGATTTATAAAGAATAATTAATTCTATATTTTTATGATGGGTGGTATGGAGACTAGGAAAGAATATAGATATGCACTAATAGTAGAACCTGAAGAATTCTTTGAACGATTAAAAAAAACATATGGCCCAAATTATATTTTTATTAGAGAATTTGAAGCCAGATATGGCCAAGCTAATTTCATGTTTAAAGGATCACCTGCAATAAGTCATGAGCATAAAACTACATTAGACGATTTAGTGGTTTTAGATACAATTTTAAGAAGTTTGCATCGAGCAGATTCGTACTTTGTTGAATTTGAAGTTGCTCATGAAAAGACAACAACATGGAAACAACTTCCTCTATATGTTAAAAAGGATCTGATAGCATATCTATCCGGAAGAATCACAAAGGATAAGCAAGGGGTTTGGTTACTACCTTTGCAATATAGTGAATTAGTTGATTCTGTTTTAGATGACTCTGTAATAGATCAGATGGGTATTAAGTGGAATAAAGAATTAAACAAACTTAATTATTAAATTTTTATTTCCTTCCAAAATAAAAGAATTTGTCAATGCTAACATCTTCTGGCTCATAGTCGCCGTATCTTGGCTTTATTGGTGCTGCATTCTTATCAGAACCGCTTTTAAAGTCTTCACGCCTTTCATTTTCAGGCCTGCAGTCAACAATCTCAACCTCTTTTTTAGGTTTTATTTGTGCAGTTTCCCCAGTTAATGTCTTTTGAACAGAATGATGCGGTGGCTGAAATTGTAACCTTGAAATTTGGCTTTTTAATGAACCAAGCTCGGCATTTAATGAAGAAATATGTTCTTTTAAAATGTTTATTTCTTGTTGTAACTTCTTTGTTGCCATCTCCACCATTAGCTCAAATCTTTTTTGAGTGAAAGCATCAACTTGTTGTTCCATTCTTATCAAGTCTTATTAAATTTATTTGACGAATTTAATATTTTTAACCTTCAATCCGTCGCTTCGCGACATTATTTTGTGCTCGGCAAAAATCTTCTGCCAATGATTTTTGCCTCGCCTATTAATTCACTATAACAATTAAAAGCGGTTCACTTTTATTACTTTGCTTATAAAAGTCGCTCTAAGTATTGTTGATTTTTGAATTTTTAGTGTCTTAAATTTATTGTGTGATTTTATTCTTATATCTATATTGTCATATATCCAAAATTAAAAAATCTAAAAAGTTGAAAGCTTGTTGCCGAAGTTTTCTCTTATAAAAGTGACCATCATATCATTGCCAGCTTGTGAATAAGCCTTTAGTGCAGTTGCAAGCAAGCCTTCTCTTAAGCAGACATCTCCCAATGCGCTTAGCTTT
>CAZUSQ010000106.1:0-4356 GCA_964622655.1 uncultured Methanosarcinales archaeon | reverse complement strand
TTTGTGAAAATAACTCTACAACTCCGCTTCCAACAACACCAAATCCTATTAAGCCCACATTAATTGGTTTATTCATTCTATTTAAAGATTGAACATCAATTTATAAATTTTCTTATAAGAATAGAAGAGTCCCTTGACTTAAGCGGAGCCTTTATTTCCTTAACTTTATGGTCTCAGAATAGAAGCCTATTTGAGTTTTTTTACCCCTTCCAAAGAAACCTTTGATATATAAAATTCCGATTCAATGTTCTTTTTAGAAAAGCTTTCTCTCATTGCCTTTCCTATGCTCTCTGCTTTATTTTTATTATCTGTAACAGCAAAAACAGAAGGACCTGAGCCTGAAATAGAGCTTCCATAAGCCCCTGCATCTAAAGCTGCTTTTTTAACATCGTAAAAGCCAGGTATGAATTTTGCCCTAACTGGCTCAACTATATTGTCTTGTACGTTTTTGCCTAAGAGTTTAATGTCTTTTTTCATTATTGCAGCTATTATTGAAGCTGCTTTTGAAGAGTTAAAGATGTGTTGTTTTAGTGCTATATGCTTAGGAAGTATCGCCCTCATTTTTTTTGTTTCCAATTCGAAATAAGGACAAACAATTGCAAAATATAAATTTTCTATAACACCTAATTCAATAACATTCAAAGGCTTGTATGAATTTATCAAAACAAATCCACCAAACAATGAAGAAGCAACGTTGTCTGCATGATAACCTGAAAGTATACTTTCAACATTTACGCATGGTTGTAATAGCTCTTCTTTCTTTAGATTGTTTTCAGCCAATACATTAGCTGCGTATACACCTGCAACAGCACTAGCAGAGCTCCCTCCTAAACCACCACTTATTGGCAGCCCTTTCTCAAGTATTATATCCACTCCAAAATCAGTACCTAATAATTTTTTTATTTCCAAAAAGCCAAGGGTAACAGCATTTTTTTCTGTTTCAATTGGTATATCCCCATTTTTTCCTTTGATTTCTGTTATTCTTATGATTCCTTCATTGTTCTCTCTTGCCTCTACAGTATCCCCAATTTTATCCAAAGCCACACCTAGTATATCAAAAGCAGGACCTAGATTCGCTATTGTCCCTGGTGCAAAAACTTTTACTGTTTTCATCTTAATAATAGCTTTTTGAACTTCTTATAATCTTTTTCTATAACCTCAAAATGCTCATGCTTATTGCTCAATTTTGCAATGCTCTTTGGAATTTTTGGCTTAATCCCAAGCAATCTATTGATTTCATCAGGAAACTTTGCAGGATCTGCTGTTTCTAAAGAAACTGCTAAATCAATTTTATTATTTTTCATATATTTCTCTAAAGCGCACCACCCTACTGCCCCATGCGGCTCAAGCAATCTTTTGTATTTCATATAAAATTTTTTAATTGTTTTAGCAACTTCTTCATCTGTTATTGAAAAACTTGCAAAATCTTTTCTTAATTTTTTCATGTCAGGTTTTTCTTTTAAGACACCTTTTTTGACGATTTTCCCATCTTTATTCCTCTTATCATATAGCCATCCGCCGTATAAATCAATTAGTCTTGCTAAGTTGCTTGGATGCCCTATGTTCATTGAATTTGAACTGCATTTCCTCGGTGGCTCAACAGGTTTGTAAATACCTGTTTTTAAAAAATTTGGAAATTCATCATTTTCGTTTACAGCCACAATAAATTTTTCAACATCCAAACCCATTTCTCTTGCTATAACTCCACCCAGTAAGTTGCCGAAATTTCCAGAAGGAACAGAAAATATAACTCTATCATTTAATTTTGAATAAGCATAAAAATAATATACAGCTTGTGGCATTAATCTGCCAAAGTTAATCGAGTTTGCAGAAGTTAAATTTAATTTTTCCAGTTCTTTGTCATTAAATGCTTGCTTAACTATTGCCTGACAATCGTCAAAAGTACCTTCAACAGCCAACGCACCAATATTTTTTCCCAAAGTTGTCATTTGTTTTCGTTGTATTTCAGAAACTCCATTTTTAGGGAATAATACTATCACATTAATATTATTTAACCCATAAAAAGCATCTGCAACAGCTCCTCCAGTATCGCCAGATGTTGAAGCTAAAACGGTCAAATGTTTACCTTCTTCTTTTGCAAAATGATGCATTAACCTAGCCATCAATCTTGCTGCAAAATCTTTGAAAGAAGCAGTAGGTCCTCTATCCAATCTCATTATAAATAAACTATCCTCAACTTCTTCCAAAGGAACATAAAAATTATAAGATTCTTTTGTTAATACCCTCAAATCTTCTTCATCTATTTCATTTTGCAGAAATTTTTTTATCACAACGAAGGCAATTTCATGATACTTTTTATTTCTAAATGATTGAATTTCTTCTTCTGTTAGTCTTGGAATGAATGTTGGAACATAAAGTCCATAATCAGGAGCTTGCCCTTTAAGCAAGGCTTCCTTAAGGCTAACCAAATCCGATTTCTTGTTTGTGCTTCTATACAATATTTTTTGCATTTTTCATTAAAAATATATTAATAATTTAAACTTATCGTTCGAATAAATTTTTTATTCGCCAAATTTCTTAACAAAGCCTTAGAACTAGAAGCTTCCTATAGGTTTACAAGACATTTCCAAATTTAATTTTTTGGCTCATTTGTAAACACAAATAAAAAATTAGGATTTTATTAACATTTGAGCATCTACTTCTCTTAGACCTTTCGTTAAGAGTTCAAATATTCTTCCAAACTTTTCTAATGGTATAGTGTATACATTATCAATTCCAAGCATTAAACATCTGATTTCTTTTTCTGTATCATCAGGTATTTTTTGAAGTTTATCAATCAATCTTCTTTCTTTAGGACCTCTTTCTTGATATAATTGATATGCAACTTGAGTTGCGATATAATTAATAACTTTATTAGTGATAATACCTCTTGCTTTATCACTTAACATAGAACTATTGACATAGGTTCTTTGCATATACCTAAATTTTTGCTCCTCACTATCTGCAATATCTCCAGGTGGTAACCAGCTGTGTCTTTGTTTCGCTATTATTCGCATTGTTCGTCTTGGTACATTATAACCATCTATCAAATCTTTATAAGGTACACCAGCATTTATGAGGATTGCTAATTCTCTCGTACTTTCTTGTGTTAAACTATCGATACTACAATCGTGTGTCATTTTATCTCCCTAAATTTTACTACTATTTTTAAGAAAAAATGATTGTAGTTTATTAAATCGTCTATATCAATTTTTTGACAAATTCGATAAATTTATAAATAAATACCAATTTGTAAAAATAAATGATAAAATTAGACATTTATGACAAAAGAATATTGAATGAACTAGATAAGTACTCAAACATTTCCCTAATAAGACTTTCAAAAAAACTCAAAAGGTCTAAACAGTTTATCCTTTACAGAATGAAGAAAATGGAACAGGAAGGATTGATCCTAAGTTACAATGCTATCATCGATGTTGAAAAAATTGGATTGTTAACTTACAGATTTTACATTAAAATGCATAATTTTAATCAAAAAGATAAAGAACTTTTTGAAAAATACATTACCAATCTTAAAGAGGAAGTTTTTGTTTTTGCTGTTTTGCATGGAAAGTGGGACTATGCATTAATAGTCGGTATTAAATCCACTCAGCAATTACATGAAATTTGGGATAGTATTGGTAACAAATTTAAAAAAAATATTCTAAATTATAACTTTTGCTTATACTCTCCAATTTACAATTTTAATAAATTATTTACTGAAGATAAAGAAGTTTTAGAGAGAATTTATGGAAATGATCCTGACTTGTATCAAGCAAAAAAGACAGATTTGGACATACTTAAAATATATGCTGCTAATACAAGAGCCCCATTATTACACATTGCTCAAAAATTGAAAGTTAGTTCGGATACAGTTAAAGATAGGATTAAAAAATTAGAAAAGGAAAGGGTTATTTGTGGCTATAAATTGGGTTTAGATTTAAGTAAACTAGGTTATGATAATTATAGAGTTGATATATATTTAACTTCATCATCAAGAAATAAAGAACTTCATGAATTTTTTAAGTATCATCCAAACATTTACCAAGTTCATTATACTATTGGTAGTGCTGATATAGAAATAGAGTTATCTGTAAAAAATTTACAGCATTTAATTGATATAATAGAAAAAATAAAAAGGAATTTTAGTGATGTGGTTGATTATATTGATTACTTCTCTTATGCGTCTATTATTAGGATGAACTATGTTCCTGACTAACAAATTAAATAATTTTAGTATTTTTAGAAACAATAAATTCTTTTTTAAATTTATTGTTTGTAAAAGTTGGATAAGTCATTTTCCCAAAATCTTTATATAGCAATCAAAATTCTTTTTATTTTATGGAGAAAGAAAAA
>CAZUSQ010000105.1:0-4361 GCA_964622655.1 uncultured Methanosarcinales archaeon | reverse complement strand
GAGCAATAAGAAATAATTACGACCCTTACTTAATTGTTTTCAACAGGCTTGAGCATTATGTTGCAATGGGCAAAGTTCCAGATAAAGCAGAAATTATAATACAAGGAGGGACATTTACTTTCTTCCCAAAAGCTTATCAGGAATATTTTGTTAAATATGCCATAAAAGCAATGAACGATTTCTCAAAATTATTTTTTAATAAAGAAGGTAATTTAGATATATTAAAATTCAAGAAATTTTTTGAACTGCCACGAATTTTGAATGAAGAAGACAGCAGAATAAAAAAAATTCAACAGAAATTATTGTACATCAAAAATTTGGATTTAAATGATTCAGAAATTAAGGAAAAAATTGAAGAATTGTTTTTTAATGATAATTTAAATGTTGATTTTTTTGATGTTGAAAATAAATTTAATGTTCAAAGTTTTAATGCGTTAGGTAAGATAGAAAATCATCAAAAAAATGAAATTACTGTATCAACACAAACTCAATCACTAAATTTTATTGAAAATGAGATACAAAATCCAAATATTTTAGCAATCAAAAAAATACAACAAAAACTAAAAACAGAAGACAATAAAAATTTAACATTAAAACAAATTCAAAAAGAAAATGAGACTTCTTTTATTAGATGTGTTGGCTTAACTATAGAGACAAAAAGCGATTTTGGCAAACTCTATCATGGCAACTTAATGTTGGAATTAGGATGCACTAGAGTTGAGATAGGCATTCAATCAATTTATAATGAAGTGCTTGAAGCAACTAACAGAGGCAATACAGTTGATGACAATATTGAATCAATTAGAATTTTAAAGGATTTAGGGTTTAAGATAAACATGCATTATATGCCGGGGTTACCTCTAACAACAAAAGAAATGGATTTACATGGCTTGAAAGAGTTATTTGAAAATCCTGATTATCGTCCTGACATGCTTAAAATATATCCTTGCATGGTAATGGAAGGCACTAAACTATATGAAGATTGGAAAGCTGGCAAATTCAAGCCATTAACAACAAAAGAAGCAGCTGATATAATTGCAGAAGCAAAGAAATATGTACCAAAATGGTGTAGGATAATGCGAGTGCAAAGAGATATACCAACATTTATGACAGCTTCTGGCGTTGATAGAACTAACTTAAGGCAGTATGTTGAAAAAATATGCAAGGAAAAGAACATTAAATGTAAATGCATTCGATGTAGAGAAGTTGGATTTTATTTAAAAAATAAGAATATAAAAAATATTAATTTTAATAATATCCAAATAACAACAATAGAATACGAAGCTTCATGGGGGAAAGAATTTTTTATTGCGGCAGAAGATTTAAGCAATGATGTTTTATTTGGATTTTGCAGATTAAGATTTCCATCACAATTTTTAAGACAAGAAATAACTGAAAGCTCTGCCTTGATAAGAGAATTACATGTATTTTCAGCAGCTACACAGATAGGCAAAAAAAGTGAAGATAGTTTCCAGCATAGAGGTATTGGAAAAAATCTTTTGACAAAAGCGGAAGAGATTGCAAAGCAAAACGGCAAAGACAAAATGGTTGTTATTTCTGGGATTGGGGCAAGGGAATATTTCAGAAAGTTTGGGTATGGGTTGGAGGGAGTTTATATGATTAAAAATGTTTAAAAAAGAAAAGTTTATAAGTTAATTTCTAAAATACTAATAAAAATTGTGGTAGAAATTCATGGGCTTAATTGAAAATGTTGCTGATTTACCTAGCAGATTAGCTGATAGATTGGTAGCTGAACCATTTTATGTTGTGCGAACAACAAATGAAGCTGGCAATAGAGCCATTAGGAAAATAAGCCCAAGGGAAAGTATTGCCTATTTCTTAAAAAGAGGTTATTTTCCAATACACCCCAAAACAGCTCTCGTAGCTAGTGGTGGAAGTGCAAAAGTGTATTATTTGTGGGGCTTTGTAAAGAAAATTTATCAAACTGGTATTGATATACACAGATACATTGTTACTTCTGCTTCATCATTATTAGGACTTCTTGAAATTACAAAAGACCCTGAAACTGTTGAAAAATTTGCACTGGAAATACCCGAATTATTGCCATTTCATAAGCATCCACTAGTCATTAGAGCGATAAAAAAGATTACACCGAGAGGAAAAAGGAGTAAGATAGAATCTATTGGACATTTGGTTACAATGCTAGGTGGAGAAGAAATAACTTTAAATGTAGCAAATGATGCTGATTATGTAGTAACAGTCAATAGAGGAGCTGTTGATACAACAAAACTAGAAGAGAGATTAAGAGAATTTTGTGGTAATATTAAAGTAGGTGAATTTGATAAATTTAAGATTGTAGCAACAGATTACACAGCTAGAAAAGCGGTTGTGTTAAATGATTTACATCCAGAAATGCCACTTTATAGAGCATTTATTTCTGCTATGGCAGTACCTTCTCAATTTAAACCAAGTTACAATTCAACTTCAATAATAGTAGATGGTGGAGTAGCTTATCATTTTCCATTTTTCCCAGAACTTTTGGTTGATTCCACAACCGTAATAGCTGTGAGACTAGGTCACCCTTACAATAAAGGGCATATTCAAGATTTAAGCGGCGCTGATGGTTTCTTAAGAAATATGCAAATACAAGAAGAAATAAGGATAAGTGAAATGACAAGAAGACTCGTAGAGCCAGTTGCACGTACTACAGTAGAAGATTTAGCTCAAAATGGCGATAGAAGAAACTTGTGGATATATTTGGATTTGCCTGATTTAAGCGATGTTCCACCACTCAAAATAGATATTCCTCTTGAAAAAAGGCACGAGCTGATAGAAAGAGGCTATAAGGCTGCAGAAAATGCTTTAAAATCGTTTAGAAGACCTATGACAATATTTAACAGTACAGTGCCAATACTATATGTACCTTAGATTGATAAACTTTAAATTAAATTAAATTTTCACATTTTCTAATGCGACAAACCATTGAAAAACAAATCATTTTCAAACCCAAATTCATTGAACGCTATTCCAAGCTAACAAACTGGGAAGAATTTAAGAGATATTCTTTAACTTTCTTAAGACGTTCTATAAGAGTCAATACATTAAAAATATCAGTAAAGGAATTAAAACAAAGACTAGAAAAAAAATGGACTTTAGAACAAATTCCATGGTGCAAGGAAGGCTTTTGGATTGAGCATGCAAAAAAGGAAAGAAGAGATATTGGCAATTTGATTGAGCATTCTCTTGGCTATTTTTATACACAGGAAGCAGCATCTATGATTCCTCCCATTGTACTTGAGCCAAAGCCTTATGAAATTGTTTTAGACATTGCAGCTTCACCAGGAAGCAAAACAACTCAAATAGCACAATACATGCAAAATAAAGGAATTTTGATAGCAAATGACTATACAATAGAAAGGATGAAGCCATTATCAATAAACTTGCAAAGATGTGGTATTACAAATGCGATAATTACTCTAATGGAAGGGCAATGGTTTAAGAAGTCTGGAATTGAATTTGACAAAGTGCTTGTTGATGCACCTTGCTCTGGCACTGGAACAATAAGAAAAAGCCTCAAAACAATCGGTATTTGGAATCCAGATATGGTACGAAGATTAGCAATAACACAAAGGCAATTAATTGAGACTGGATTTAATTTATTGAATGAAAATGGAATATTAGTTTATTCAACATGCTCTTTGGAACCAGAAGAAAATGAAGATGTTGTTAATTATTTGATAAATAAATATGAAAATGCTAAATTGGAAGAAATAAAGCTTAATTTAAAAAGAAGCCCTGCAATTCTTGAATTTGAAGACAAAAAATATAATGAAGAAATCAAAAAATGCTTAAGAATTTGGCCTCAAGACAATGATACAGAAGGTTTTTTCATTGCTAAAATAACAAAATCCTAAGCCCTTCCCTTCAAGGCTTTGCCATTCATCTGCAATTCCTTAATCTTTGTCCTTAAGAAATCAATAGTTTTTGTATTATCTTGATGATTTAAAATATTTCCGCACTCTGGGCACCTGTACTCAAGATCAACAGCTTTTTCAAAACCTACTCTAACACAAGCATTTGGGCATAAGTAAAAATTACCAACATTGGCTTCTTCTTCTTTAAGTCTAACGCTATATTTAGCTAGTTTCTCTTTATTAATCTTATCAATCAATTCCTTTATCCTTTTCTTGTTGAAAGTCCAGTAGCTAATGTACCATCCTTTTTGCCTGTCTTTTTTCCTGTAATAAGTGACAAGATTATGATCATATAGCCTGTAAAGAATGTTTCTTACATCATGTATATCTTTATCAACTTTTTCAGCTATCTTAAAGTCAGAAATATTCTTCTTGTCTTTAAGGTATTGAATTATCTTAATAGAATCTTCTCCAATTACTTCCTTT
>CAZUSQ010000104.1:1704-4375 GCA_964622655.1 uncultured Methanosarcinales archaeon | reverse complement strand
GCAACCAAAACAAATAATACGGGGTTATTGGAAGCAGAACTTGTAATACTGAGCAATGACCAATCGCACAAAATATCTGAAAGAATAAGGGAAGAAATAGGCACACTTGACTCAAAAAGAATATTTTTTGATTGGAACGAATGGCTCAAGAGACATGTAAAAAAGATGGATTTTCATAGTAAATTATGATCGAATTATTTTTCGAATTTTAATTTGAAAAATTAATGCGTTGAGAAAAATAAGGAATAATTACAAAAATATTAATTTCACATTCAATAAAAAATCACAAAAATAATTATTGAAAAAACCAAAAAAAGAGGCGATAGATTTAATTCTGCAAATATGCCAAAAGAAATAGACAAGCAAAAGCTGCTTGATTTGATGGAAATTTACAAAAAGGAGATAGAGAAACAGCTAGGCACAAAGCTTGAGGAGCAGCCTTCAAAGCCTACAACAAAAGAATATAAGGAATTTAAAGCAGAATTTTTGCCTAGGCAACTAACTATCTATGAAAAATTATGTAATTTTAGTGAAAAAATATTAAAAATAAAACCTGACCCAAAAAAGGCAGAAACTATTCAAGAGGCAATTAATATAACGCATCTTGAAATTACACCTTCAGGGGCTATTTCATTTTCGTTTTTGATTCCATTAGTCGGAGCTTTATTCGGTTCTTTGTTTGCATTTTTAATATTTCAGTCAATGTTTTTTGTTTTGCTGTTTATAGCTGGTGTTGCAATATCAATAAAACCACTCCAACGAGCTCCAGAATTTATTGCTAATAATTGGCGTTTAAAAGCAAGCAACCAAATGGTGCTTTGCATTTTTTATGTTGTCACGTACATGAGACATACATCAAACTTAGAAAAAGCAATTGAGTTTGCAAGCCAACATTTAGCACCACCTTTATCATTGGACTTGAAAAAAGTGCTTTGGGATGTTGAAACAGAAAAATATTCTACTGTCAAAGAGTCTTTGGATATTTATCTTGAAACATGGAAGAAATGGAACATTGAGTTTATTGAGTCATTTCATTTGATTGAGAGTTCTTTGTACGAGGGAGATGAAGCTCGTCGCTTGAATGCTCTTGACAAAGCGTTAGATGTAATTCTTGAGGAGACATACGAGAAGATGCTTCATTATGCGCATAATTTGCAGAATCCGATAACAATGCTGCACATGCTTGGCATTATTTTGCCAATCCTTGGCTTAGTTATTTTACCATTGGTTGTAAGTTTTATGGAAGGTGTAAAATGGTATCATCTTGCTGTTATTTATAATGTGATATTAACAGTTGTTGTTTATTATCTTGGTAAGAATATTCTTTCTAGAAGACCTACAGGATATGGCGACACAGACATCGCAGAGGAAAATCCTGAGTTAAAGAAATATAGGAGCATACTCATAAAGGTTGGTAATCAAGAATTACAGCTAAGCCCATTAGTAATCAGTGTTTTTGTTGGTGTCATACTATTTCTAATCGGATTAAGCCCGTTATTAATTCATGCAATTGGAATTGCAGATTTTGGTTTTGGCGAAGAAGACTTAACTTCATCTTGTGGACAAAAATATTGCTTTTTGGAGTATAGAACTAGCCAAACAACAGGACAAGAAATAGGTCCATATGGTTTAGGAGCAGCAATTGCAAGCTTATTTGTTCCATTAAGCTTTGGTGTTGCAATCGGCTTGTATTACAGGCTTAAATCTAAAAATGTAATTAAAATAAGGGAAAAGGCAAAGCAGCTTGAACTGGAATTTGCAAATGCATTGTTTCAGCTTGGCAATAGGCTTGGAGATAATATACCAGTTGAAATTGCAGTCGGAAAAGTAGCAAGTGTTATGGAAGGAACTATCTCTGGCAGTTTTTTCCAGTTAGTAAGCTTAAACATAAGAAGATTAGGCATGAGCATTGAAAGAGCAATTTTTGATCCTTTGCATGGTGCTCTTGTTTCTTTTCCCAGCAATCTAATTGAAAGTTCAATGAAAGTTTTGACCCAAGCAATAAAAAAAGGACCTTTGATTGCTGCACAAGCATTGACAAATGTTGCAAGATATATTAAGGAGATACACAAGGTGGATGAAAGATTAAAGGATTTAATGGCAGATATTATTGCTTCTATGCGTTCACAGATTAAGTTTTTAACACCTGCAATTTCTGGCGTGGTTATTGGAATTACCTCGATGATAACTGCTATACTTGGAAAATTAAGTGGACAATTGCAGCAAGTTACAGCATCTGTTGGAGGAGCAGAGGCAGCTGCACCTACTGGAATTCTTGGTTTGTTTGGAGATGGAATTCCAACTTATTACTTCCAGCTTATAGTTGGAATTTATGTTGTTCAGATTACATTTATATTGACGGTTATTGCAAACGGTGTAGAGAACGGTTCTGACAAATTAAATGAAAGGTATCAGCTTGGAAATAACTTGATTAGAAGCACAATTCTTTATGTTTTTATATCTGGTGCTATAATGCTGTTGTTCAATATAATTGCGGGAAGGATATTGACTGCTACATTGAGTGCTTAAATTAAAAAATGGGGCAGAGGAGATTTGAACTCCTGACTCCACGGTATCGGACATTTCATTGTCTTGCGACTCAAAATACCGTCTTCAGCCGTTTAAGCCAACTTATTGTTGTGTGCTCTCCCAGGCTTCGCCAAATATAAGC
>CAZUSQ010000104.1:0-1694 GCA_964622655.1 uncultured Methanosarcinales archaeon | reverse complement strand
CTTGGTGCTGCTAGTGGTACAATCCTTGTATTTATAATCCAATTTATCAAATTTTTTCTTCATTCAGTATTTTTCATCACTTTGAAATTGGCTCAACTATCAAATTATGATTTTTGGTTCACTGACCACTGGACATGCTCACGTATAATATTTAAACCAAAATCATTTATATAGTTTCAACTGAGAAAAAATTGGTGATTTAAATGAGTTTAAATAAATCAAGAAGTAATATAATATTGATATTTGATGATGTCCTAAATACATATAACTCAAAAATTCATGGAAAAAAGGCTTTATCTAAGTATAAGCGCTGGTTTCCAGTTATAGCATCACCTCAATTAGCGGGTTTAGTAGCCGATTTGATAGGAGATGGTAATTTACAAGATGCTCCAAAATGGAGGTTAGATTATTGTTCAAAATCAGAAAAAGAACTTACAAGATTTGAGAATGAAATATATAATCTTTTTAGGGTAAAAGGAAAAATTAGAAAAAACACTACTAGTTATTATGGGAGTTTTAACTACGGAGTCAATTGCAAACCTCTTGCAAGGCTACTCAAGCTGGTAGGTGTTCCAACTGGAGCAAAGGTGCTTAGAGATTTTCTAATACCAAATTGGATAGTTAATGATAAAGAAAATTTTAGAAGATTTATAATCAGATTATTTACTTGTGAATCGTCTAGATTTAGTGGAAAGTATCCTTGGATTAGTATTGAAATGTGGAAATCAACGAAAAATTTGGAGAATGGGTTAAAGTTTATGAATCAAATTAGACACTACTTATGCCTATATTTTAATGTAAAAACTTGTGGACCATTCATCTATAATTCAAAATGCATAAGAAAAGATAAAATTAAAACAAAACCAATAAAATTTACTATAATGGCAAGTTCTCAATTAAATTTTTGTAGAGAGATAAAATTAGAAGATAAAAAGAAACAAGATGAATTTGAAAAGATTATCAAGAGAAGGTTGGAAATACTTGCTAATAGAGTAAGGTAATAATTTAAATTACTTTCGTTTTAAATCTCCTCATCATCCGAACCTTCAATATCTTCTTCCTCAACATCAAGCTTCTCAAAATCCTCTTTGCTTTCTTCCATTGGAATGTTTGTTCTTATTTGAGAAGAAGTTTCTTTGTTTAAATTGATATCAGATTTACCAACAACCTCGATTTTTCCTAATCTGCCTGTTGTTAATTGCATTTCTCCTTGCCATTCGTTTACATATCCATTCATCAAATGAATTTTGTCACCTGCTTTAACCTTATCAATATCTTCATTCCACAAAGTTAGCTTTATATCGCCTGTTTCATCTTTTGCAATTGCAGTTGCAACTTTTCCAGGTTTGCCAAATTTTTCAAATTCCCTTGGAATACCTACATCAACAACATCAACAATAATGTCTACATTGCCTTGTTTTGGCTTTAAGTCTTTTATCTGCATTTTAACATTAAATAAGAGGATTTGTATTTAAATTTATGCTTAAAATTGAAAATATCACAACATTTAAATAATTCATAGAAATACGCTAAATTTAGCGCATACTCGCAATATAAAGTTTTTTGCAGAGAGTGTGCGTGGAATACAAATTCTGCGCATAATGATTGAAAATACATTGAACAAACAAAAATAAAAATTTCAATAAAAAATACGAGAGCTTCCTTTTGCCCATAGCGTGATAAAGGAAACCTGC
>CAZUSQ010000103.1:0-4376 GCA_964622655.1 uncultured Methanosarcinales archaeon | reverse complement strand
CCTGCACAATTGTGCCTAGCAGTTCAACATCATTGTCATTTTCATTCAAATCTTTTATTTCTTTTCTATTGCCTTTAAGTTCAATATTAATTTCACTTATTGCTTCTCCTTTTGGATTAATAAGCAATTGGCTTCTATCATTTAAATGGATTTCTTTTCTTCCATTATTGTCTCTTACATAGCCTCCTAATACCTTGATAACATCTCCTTGCGAAATATTTGCTACATTATCTGCTTGAGAGCCCCACATCACAACTCGTATAGTTCCAGTTTCATCTCCAATCAACATAGAAGCAACTTTGCCACTTCTGGCTTCATTTGAAAATTCTTTTATACCATAAATCTGCAAAACCTTGCCTATAGTTTCAACATCCCTCATTCCAGTTAAAATATTTTTTATCTGTAACTTGCCGCTTAAAGGCTCAAAAATCTTAACTCCAAGCTCATTTGCAACTATATGAGCAGCTCCTTCCTTGCTTATCAATCCAGAAAGCTGTTTCATCTTTCTTTCAATCCTTTCTTCTATCTCAGAAACTTGCATTTGGGTTTTCTCATTTATCTTAAGAATTATCTCTTCATAAGGAATCTTTATCATAAATCAAAGGTTAAAGAAATGGTTTATATATGTTTGGATTATTGGATGATTAACTCTGATACAATAGCACCAAGTTCTTTAACTTTAAATTGTTCTTCTTTTGGATTTCCAAGTGAATCAGATGCAACTATAACAAAGAAATAAATATTGCCTTGTTCAGGATTTGTTGTTGTTAAATCAACATAGAAAGGGGAGTCTTTCTGCTCATAATTTTTATTTTCTATAAATTTAAGATTTTTAAGCTCATTATCATGTATTTTGCTTTTTTCTTTATCTCTTTCCTCTTGTGTTAAAGAAGCATATTTTGAATAATATACTTTATAATCCTTAAAATCATTAAGGGATGAGTCGTCTATATTTGTCGTTGGTTTTTCTCCAAAGATGAATGTTATCTTCTTAGAGAGTGTGTCATAAAACGGAAGTCCTGCAACTATATTTACTGAACTCGGAGGCAAATCGTCTATAGATTTTTTATTTTTAATTAATGGCAATTTATCTTTTATGTTATCTATTTCATTTCCATTTTTATCAATAGCTATAACAGAAAAATCATATTCAATTCCATCTTCTATAGTTAAGACATAGAAATAATAATTTTGCTCTTTTGAATAATACAATTTTTCTTTTTCTAAAACAATTCCTTCTTTATCTGTTGTGTAAACACATCCTTTTCTTGTTAAGTCAAACTCACAATTACCTAATTCTATTTTATTAACCTCTATTGGTTTTATTTTTGTTATGTCGAGTTCCTTTTTATTGAAACCTTCTTTTTTCTTTATTTCAGCTAAAGCTTTCTTATCTTCAAATAAATTAAGATTAGATTTGCCATAGTAGATATTGTACTTAACAACATCTTCTCTTGTGCTTTTATCCCATTTTATTATAACAGACTTATCAGCTTTTAGCTTATCATAAACCTCAACATTGGTTAATGGTGGAGGAGGCGGAACTGGAATGTAAGAAGCAAATTTTACAACTGGATTTCTTTCCTTTACTTGTCCATCTAGTTTATCATACACCATAAACTTGTATTTATTTTGTGTGACGCAGAATTTGTAGATGTTTTTTGGTTTTATGTGGCAAGGGGGCAAATTTGCAGTTGCTGCTGTTTGTTTGTTTGGGAAAATAAAAGAGTTATCCATTTGTTCAACAAAATCAACTCTTTTTAAATTATCAATTTGATTCTTATAGAGTAAAATCTCTTTTTTGTCCAAAACTTTATACTCGTCTATTGCTTGAGCTTCTTCCTCTTTCTTATAGCTAAATATCATGTTTATTGAACGCAGTTTGTCAGAATAAGCTAAAACTATGTCGCTTGGATACCAAACAGATAACTCATTTGTATTAATTTGGTAGGATAATTTTGGATCTTGCATCGCTATTTCAATTCTCTTGTTTTTCTTATACTGATTTAACTGAAGCCTATAGATTTGATTTACTAGTCCGAATTTCTGAATCTCTTTATCAGAAAATTCAAAGCTTTTTCTGCAAAGGCAATTTGTGTCTTCAGAATCAAAACAATCCTGATAGAATTCAGCAAAATCATAAAGAACTTTTTCAGTTCCTTTATCACAATTTAATTCCCATTTGAGTGATGTATCTTTTACATTAATTTTATTAATACAAGTTTCTATGTCCTTGCCTCCTTCAGAACATTTTATTATAAAATCTAACAATTCTTTTATTTTATTATAATCATTTAAATCATAATCTATTTTTGTTTTGAAAGATGGATTTATTGAGTAAGTTCCTAGAATATTGCTTTCTTCTTGTTGCGCTGTAACTGCGCCTGTTATTACTGGACTTTTATCTGTATAAACAATAAGACTAACTAAAATAATTGGTATAAGCATTAGCAAAACTAAATCTTTTGTTTCCATTTTAGCCTATCGCAGTGACTCCTTGTTTTAGTGCCTTGGCATACCTTATTGTTCTGCAACATTCAAAATGTAATGCTTCTCCCGCATACCGTACCCAACCTGGTTCTCCTTTGTCATTTTTCGCAGTAGTCATTATTTCATGCAGTAATTTCCAATCGCTATTAGTCATTGTCTTCTCGGTTTTTCCCTGAAATACAATATCAACTGCATTTCCTGTTATATGTGGACATACTTCATTGTTGTCGGGATTGCAAACTGGCTTCTTTCCTGAGTATTTTACAAAAAGCTCTCTTTGCTCATCTGCACTCCTGTAACCAGAATTAACCTTCAAGCAAGCAATCTTCTCATCCTCTAAACATACGTTTTTGATTCCCTTTTCTTTGAATTTTTCTCTTGCTATTTTTTCGGCTTTTAGTAATAAGTCGTAAGCTTCTTTTGTAAGCTGGCATTTTTCACCTTTTTTGCAGAGCATTGAAGTTGTGCCAGTGAAATCTACTAAGCCTTCTTTAGTTTGTGTTGGTTCGATCAAAACTGGCTTTGTTTCATCCTTTAGAATATAGAATATTAATGGGTCCTTTGCTTTTCCTATTACCTCTAAGCCATCTTTTAGTTCATATTTGTAGTTATTTACAATTATATTATGCGGATAATTCTCCAAGTATTTGTTTAGATTCTTGTTAAAGTAATATTCTAGATTATAAATTGCAGAACTTTCATCAAAACATTCTTCCTTGATTGCTATTCCATTTGCATCTTTATTTAGTCTAAACCACACATAAGCGTCATTAAATTTTCCACATTCATGTTCAATAAAAAAATCATATATATCATATTCAGAAATTCCACCATTTTGTGCAAGCTCATAAACTGCTTGTTGTGATGCGTATTTTGCAGATTGGTCGATGTAAAAAAGGGCTGATTCTGCTTTATTGTTTGTTTTTAATATATTGAACTGATATTTGCCTATGTAATTGTCAATAATTCTATGCGGTGTTGCATAAAGATACACATAATAACCAATTAAGCCAAAAATAAATGCTAAGATAAGTAAATACCACTCGAGTCCTATTCCTTTTTTCTTTTTTACTACCATTCTATCTTCCATAAAAAAGTTGAATTTGTATATAGCCTGGAGCCGTATTATATACAGGAATAAAAACTGACACAAATTGAGTATCTTTATATTGCTCAGATGCAGAAGAATAAGCGTCATTTTGTAAGGAGAACAAACTTTTGTGAGACGAGTCAATCAAATCTATGTACCAAATAGAATAAGGAGCTAGTTTTATATCAAAATATTCTTTCATATCTTTTTTTAACTTTTCATAATCTTTTTCAATTACAGACTTTGATATGAAATCAGCTTTATTGTTTCCTTGTTCATCTATTTTTGAAAGGTACTCAATCAGCACTTGATGTACATACAAAGTATCTTTTTGGAGTTTAATATCTTCAACAATTCCTGCACTCTTTACATTTTCATTAAATCGGAAAAAGAATATGCCTATGGCTGCTATAAAAATAAAAATAATAAAGGCTATTGTGTCATCTATCCCTATTCCTTTCTTGTTAACGAACATTTTGCACTTCAATTTCCATATTACCTTTCTGAATTTCGTTTTGTCGAATTATTAGGACTTCTTTTGATATTCTCTCTTCATAGTTTCTATTATCGTTCCAATTTTTTGTTTTAATTACTTTATTCAAATCTTCTATATTAGAGTTCAAGATTATTTTATAAGCTGGCATTTCCTTTGAACTTGTATAACAGCTATTCAGCCTTTCATCGCTAAATTTTTCAAAATCTATTTGATTTGTAAAAGTTCTTCCATTTTCCAAGTAAATAAAGCAGTCTGGAGATTTCAGAAATCTTTGTATTAAATTTAAAGATTCTAGATTTT
>CAZUSQ010000102.1:0-4392 GCA_964622655.1 uncultured Methanosarcinales archaeon | reverse complement strand
TAGTAAGTTGCAATTCCATACTTTATTGGCAGTTCCAAAGAAATCTCTTCTGCTTTCGCTCCCTCTTCTTCAAGCTCTTGAATTCCATTATAAACATTTTTTTCAACTTCTCTTTCAACTCCCGCTCCAAAAGCTTCTTTTATAATGCCAATTTTCATTCCTTTTATTGGTTTTTTTATATATTTTTCATAGTTTTCGCTCTCTACATTTAATGAGGTACTATCATTTCTATCGTAACCTGCAATTACACTCATTAATAATGCAACATCTTCTATTGTTTTTCCAATTGGGCCAATTTTATCAAGGGAATTTGCAAAATCAATTAAGCCAAGTCTTGAAACTCTTCCATAAGTCGGGCATAATCCATATACTCCACAAAAGGATGCAGGTTCTACAATTGAACCTCCAGTTGATTCACCTAAAGCAATATGCTTGCTTAGCTTTTGGCTTAATCCAGCTGCTCCTCCTGAAGAACCGCCACAACTTCTTTCTATATCAAAAGGGTTTTTTGGAATTTTAAAGCCAATGCCAACATTAACACTAAAGCCACCAAATCCAAATTCATCTTGGCTTGTTTTACCAAGTATTATGCCTCCTTCTTCCTTTACTCTTTGAATTACAAAAGCATCAAACAATGGCTTGTAGCCTTGAAGAATTTTAGATCCAGCTGTAGTTTCAACATCTTTTACGCAAATATTATCTTTGACAGAAATTGCTAAGCCTAATAATTTTTTGTTTTTAATATGTTTATTCTCTTTTAATTGTATTTTTATTTCTCTCGCTTGATTTAAAGCTAATTCCTCTGAAATTGTATTAAAATAATTGTCTTCTTTGTTTATTTCCTTGCATTCTTCAATTAATTTATAGGTATGCTCAACTATATCAATTTCCTTATTTTTAACTTTTTTGATAAAATCGTAAATATTTTCCATTAAACAGCCCTCGGTCCTTTGAAATAGCCATTCTTTTTGTGCTCAGTTAAAGACAAAGCATCGTCTTGGGATAAGCATTTCTCTTCCTTATCTTCACGCATGGCATTTTTCAGTTCAACTGGCTGGAAACTAGGTTTTACATTATCTGTGTTGATGTCTTTTAATTGTGAAAAGAATTCTAGTATTTCTTTAAGTTGCGGCAAGAATTTTTTAATTTCTTCTTCATTAAGCTTTAATCTTGCCAGTTCTGCAACATGCTCTAAAAGTTTTCTGTCTACGTCCATAAAAGAAGTTATTGAACGACTGTTTATATATATTTTTGTTTATTTTTGATATTTTTTATAACTAATTTTTAATAATAACAAAACAAAAGATTTATATGGACATTAGCCCTGAAAAGATTTAAATGAAACAAAAAATTGCAATTTTGATTAAAAATTTAATTATTTTATTGATTTGTAGTTTTATTCTCGTTCAAGCTGTCAGTACAAAGTCTTCTTGCAAAGAGCGTAACCCTTCTTTTTTTATTAAACCTACTACACAAAAAGGGCAGGCAGGTGCTACTTTGACTTATAATCTATACATAAAAAATAACGATATTAATTGTAGTCCTCGCTCATTTCTTATTACTGGGAAATCTCCCTTAGTAAATGGCGAAATGTGGGATATGCATTTTTACATATATGGTGCAAGTCGTTATCCTGATGGTGATCGAAGGTCTAATTTTGTATTGGACTCGCAAGAAAGTCCAATTGTAAAAATGGATGTAACATCTAAAACTACTTGGCCCAGTGGTACGTATTTGCATTATTCTTATTTGAATTATGGTAAACCTGGGGACGAAATTAATCTTGTATATAACATTGAAAGAAGATGGATTTATAATATTGTTCCTTCAAAGAATAAAAAAATAATTTATTACTCTTATTAAGTACATTATTTTGTAAATTTCAGCACTTTTTATATATTTTTGTTTTATATAACAAATTTACTAAATTTTCGTAAATTAATAATTAAATTTGTTAATTTTCATAAAAATTACCAAATTTTATTATAATCCAAATGCCTTTTCAAACTCCCTCATCTCCTTTAATTTCTGCACAAATTCATGACCTTTGTCGGTTATGATTACATAATCATAGTGGCCTTCTTTGACTTTCTTTACAAGCTCTTTTCGCACCAGGTCATCAAGATATGTCTTCATTTGCCCATGGGACATGTTGGATTTGTACATCAAGTGTGTGGGCTTTATTCTGCCGCCTTTACTGATTATGGAAGAGAGCATATCTTCAATGATATCTATTCTTGTCCTTTTCCCTTCCATGTTTTAGCACCATTATAAAAGTTATCAATAATACAATATACCCTATAAGCTGTATTATTTCTCCTACAACATAAAAATATTTTCTAAATTTTACAAACATGAAAAAAACCTGGCTTAGGGTTATGATTGAAAGGCTGGCTGCAAGCATTCCTGAAGTCTTTTCCTTGTTTTTCCTGTAGTTTTGGTAATATCTGTTAGAAATTATGCCAAAGAGAATAAAGGTGGTTAAGTAAAAAATGTAATATTCTTCTTTGCTGAAGAAAATTGATATTGTTATGAAATACACCATTAGAATAATGTTGGCCTTGGACTGCTTCTCATATATTGAGTAAAGCAGGAAAAGCCCAAGCAGCGTAAACAGTCTGTAGAAGAATAATCCACTAACAGCAAGTATCTCAGAAGACTTTAGTATGACTTGAGTGTACTCAATAGAGCCTATTACCTGTGTATGGAGCACTTGATAATATATAGTAAAATTAATGAGAATCTTTGAAAAAAATGATAATGCAATCAAATAAAATGAGAGCGCTAAATAGATGTAATTCTTGCTTTTTTTTATTCTATAGTACTTTGTAGCAAAAATTGCTATAAGCACAAGCACGAAAACCCCAATGAAGTCTATGAAGATATCCTTGCCCCAGAACCATTTTGGGCTGAAAACCACCTGAACCATTAGATTTACTTCTTAAATTCCCTTTATAAAGCTTATGAAAGATTCTTCTAGAAGTAATGTTCACACGATATATAAACAAGATTATTATTCTAATCTTGAAATAGAGATGATGTACAAAATCTACTAACATCTTGTCTAAGAAACGAGGTGATGCACCGATTTGAAATCCATCTCTGCCCCAGGTTTAAACCCTCTTTTGCCTGGGGCAAACACCTCCTATCGAATAAGTTCCCTTCTCCTTATCTTAGAAACAAGTCTTTCAAGAGTGTCAATTTTTCTCATAAGCTCAAGCTTTTCCCTGTCCATCTCTAATAGATGTCTTGCAAACTTTGTAAGCTCAAAATCTTCCTTCTTGATACTTTTGCTTATTTCAATGAATTTATTGATTTCTTCGCTTGTCAAGTTTAATCTAGACAATATTTCAGCAACTTTTTTTCTTAATTCATTATAGTCGTCTGTGTCTTTTTTTAAAGCTTCTCTATTTATTTCTAAATCTTTTTGCAACTCTTCTTCAAATTTTTCTAGTATCTTTCTCTGTAATTGTGCTTTTAGGAGTTTAAATTCGTAAATTTCTTTTCCAAAATCTTCTCTTAAATTTTTGATTACATTCAAATTCTCTTTGAAATTTTTCAGGAATTCTTGTTGGTTTATTTTTGTTTCATTCAATTCTTTTTTTAATGATTCTAATTCAACTTTTAATTCAGAAATAATCTTATTATTTTCTTCTATATTTTTGCTTATTACATCAATTTCCTCTTTTACTTTCATTAAATCCTTTATTTTTTGGAACATAAGAAAAGTAAATTTAGTTAATTTATAATCCTTTCTTTTTTAACAAATACTTTCTTAACTTTAAAACAGCCCTTCTCCTGAATTTCTTAATTTCTTCACAGTTTTTCATCTCACCATAAGTTTTATTGCTGCCTTCTGGAACGAAAATTGGGTCATGCCCAAAGCCATAAGTGCCTCTAACACTATTTGCGACATATCCTTTTTCTTCACCAAGAAAGCTGATTGGTTTTTTTCTAGATTTACAATAAGCAACAGCACTTTTATATGTACATTTCCTATTTTTAATTCCTTGCATTAATTTGATTATACCTTTTAATCCTATTCTTTTATGAATATAAGCAGAGCAAGTTCCTGGAAAATCATTTAAAGCTTTTATGAACAATCCAGAATCTTCTACAACAACTGGTTTTTTCAATTTATTTGCTAACGTTTCTGCTGAATGTTTTGCTATCTCTTGTGGGTCATCACTTCTCAATTCAGGATAAGAAATATTTATATGATTAACTTTAATTTCTGGCTCTAGAATTTGCTTGAATTCTTTTACTTTGTTTTTGTTGGATGTGGCAAAATTAATTATCATTTAGAAAACTCCCCAATCACTGGATTAACAACCCTAACCAAATCCTTTGCTTTCATCTTGATGCTTTTTGTGTGCTGGCCTGCGTTGAATG
>CAZUSQ010000101.1:0-4419 GCA_964622655.1 uncultured Methanosarcinales archaeon | reverse complement strand
ATCTCGTTCAGGCCGTATTGCCTGAGCCTTGAATCAGCTTCTTCATCTGAGAGGCCCTTCTCTGAGGTGTTGAACTCTTTTAGGACATGCTCTATTGTTTTGGAGTGCATTTTATTAAAAATTTTAAGGACTTGGTTGCGGAGAACCTAATTTTTTGTATTGGTCATCTGTAATAAATTTGTACTTCCACAGCAAATAGACTTTTTGTTGCATTCTTTTGTCTTTGTTTAAGTTATTTTTTACTTCAAAGGAGCCTTTATCACTATTGAATGCTTCAACATAAGTTGCAACATCTTCAAAAAAAGTAGTGCAACCATAAGGCCTTACGCATCCATGTCTCGGCGCTTCAGAAAATTTATCATCTTTGTCAACCCATACAAGCTTGGACTCACCTTCAACAATTACTACCTCAGTTGTTTTTCCATAAACGTCACCAGCAGCCTTTGTCCATTCTTGAACAAAAGGGCTAAAACTTGCAGCAGTATGTCCAAATTTTGGCTCTTTTGATTTAGTGTAGTCCCTGTTTAATTTAGCTAATTGCAAATCAAAATCTTCATTTGATATTTGTCCACGTGTTAATATATCTTTTAAATTTGACACCTCTTGCCTGTGGTCTTTTTGTATCATGCTAAATGTACTGATGTGAGAATTCTCATGAGCAAAAACATAGTCAGAAAAAGAATGCAAATCATCAGAAATTACATATATAGTTCCTGCAGGTGTAGCAGCCGCACCTGGATTAGTGTCTTGAATTTCAGAAGCCCCAGCAGCAATTGAAATTCTTTTTATTTTACCCAATATATCTGGCGGAGTTCTGTCCAAATTTTCCTTAATTTTCTTCAGGTCATCTTCGGTGCCGCCTATTACTTCAATTTTATATTTTCTTTTTATGTCTTGGCGTGCCCCAGCGTGCATATAATATTGCAATGGAATCTCGCATTTTTGTTTAGGGCAAGTAAAAGTTCCATCTTGATTAACCTCGATATCATAATCAACTATTCTAAATTCGCCGGCATCATTGAAAACCAGCTTGTACTGATTTAAGTCCTTATTGATGGCGCTTAGCTTGTTATCTCCAATCACGAAAATTTCAGCTGGCGTAGGATCATTATTGTTAATAAAGCTGTATTGTATATCCATCACTCCGAATTTTCCTAAATAAACTAGATATTGCCCATTTGTTATAGTGCCCCAATGAGTTTTAATACTTGGTCCAGTGATAATAATAGTAGGTGCCTTATTACCCGCCTGCTCAAGTACCACCGTTCCTTTATTAGCTGGTATAACTTCAAAATTTTCAGCATCAGATCTTATGTTGATGTAGGGATTTATTTCGCCAAATTGTACAGAGAATACAGACTCGCCATGTACTAATGCTCTTCTATTTTTCCTATCGAATTGAGCATAATTAGGATCCATAATAGGCTCTGGACTTGTTATCTCACCAAAAATTATTGTGGTGCTTGAAGTATAGCTTTTCACTATAGCGTTTTCTGATGTTGTAAAAGAGCCTTTATCTAATATTAATCTATCATCTCCAACTATTGTTAACGAGCCTGAATTGAGTTTGCTGCCGTCAAGAAATTCTATGTTATTCCCTTTTATCGTTATGCTATTATGGACATAAGCTGTTTCATCAAAATCTGGTCCTGTTTGCTGCTGCACTATTTTTGGCATATTTATGGAACTTCCGTCTGGTACTACAAGCTCGACACTGCCATCCAGTTTAGCAATGAAAGTTGTTCCAGTAGGATAATCTTTTAAGTATATAACAGCACCAGCACCATTTTTAAAAGTACCGTCATTGCTTATTGTGCAGGAGATACAGTCTTTTACTATTAATGTCTTGTCTTTGCCCCATTCCTGCCTTCTTATTGCATAATTTAACCTGTGCTCATCCAATTTGCTTAAATCTTTAATGTTGGGAAGGTGATGAGCAATTTGATCCTCCGTTAAATCCCCATACCTGTTATTTTTGTCTACTTTGTCCAAATCAAGATTGCCAGGCGGCACAGAGCTGATGTCTGCATTTGCATTGCTGTAGTCAAACTCGCTTGGCCTGTCTTTGTCCCATGTCGTTTTTGGGTCTGCTGCATAAACGGAACTAATTGATAACAAAATTAATACAATAATTGAAAATATTTTACTTTTCATTTCTCAATACTCAATTTGAATACATCAAAATCAACTGCGCCTTTTGTGTCAACGACAGTTATGTTTATATCATAAACTCCTAATTGATTTTCATTTGGAATGAATCTAACTATACCGTCTGATAATCCTATATTTAAAAATTCAGAGTTATCATTGAAAAATAAAGTATCATTATCTGGGTCTGTGGCATTAAAATCGTAGAAGAATTGAGCACCAACTTTGGCTTTTTGCTCAAAAGTAGGAGTTAGTTTCGGCTTGGAATTGAACCCCTTTACTTCAACAACAAAACTGGCTAAATCCTCATTTCCTTCACTATCTTTGGCACCGACCCACACAATATGTTTTCCAGTATGCTCTTTTGTTGGCGCAAAATTTATAGTCCCTGTATCTTGATTTATGTCAAACAAATATGTATAATCAAAGAATTTTAAGTTATTCCCTATTGCATTTACTTTGTACGTAAACAAATAATCTTGCTCTAAAACTTGGTTTGGTATTCTTTCAATTATAACTTTTTTGCTAGGTGGTTGAATTGCCGTACTATTTAATCTAAATTTTGTCGCAAAACGATAGATGTATGGCTGATTTGGATATGTTGTATTGTCAATTATTGCAAAAGTTGTAATACCATCACCTAGCCCGTCACCATTTATGCTAATATTGTTGTCATGTGCTAAATAGGTTAATTCGTATAAGTTAATATTACTTTGATTTTGTAAATTAATGATTTTTTTAGCTATGTTGTGCAATACGCCTATTCTAATGTATATTTTTGTTGAAGTTTTTTCAAGTTTTTGTTTTGCCCCATCCTTTTCAATGTACAAATTAAAATTTCCTTCTACTACTACATCCTCATTTATATTTGATTTTATTTCAAATCCATCAAGGTTTATCAAATAACCCAATTCTTTTAGAATTTTGAAATCCTCAAAGCATGATTTTAATTCATTTTTTATATAAAAATTTAGTTCAGATTCTATAACCTCTCTTTCAGGTACTGAATTCATACCTTCATAGGCATAATATGGTATGTTAGGAATAAGCTCGAATGTTGATTTTTCCGGCAGGGATATGTAACCACCTTGATACCCTATGATATACAATCCTTCTTTAGATGTTTTATCGATACAACTTTCAATGAAATTTTTTACAGGTTGGAATTCAACTGATAATTCTGATGATTTTTCAATTAAATCATTTTTTTGAATATTTTTTATATAAAGTGTAAATGAAACTGCTATGACTATTATGAATCCCAATATCAAAAACAATGCAATTTGAGCTTTCTTATTTTTCATATTCAGAAATAATTATCTTCCTTTACATTATCCTCTTTTGGCCTTTTCATCTCCTTCAGCTTGATAAGGAAATATTCCAGGCAGTCCAGGCCGCAGAAGCTTGCCTTTTTCTTGAAATCGTCAGGCCCAAAAAGCAACGTGTAGTTGCTTGTCCTGTAGAGACTCAGGCTGTTGGAGCAGGTTGCGCAGATTTTCTCGTGCTCCTTCAGCCTCTTCCTTACCTTTTCCTCAAGCAGCTTTTTTATGGTGACTGCTCCCGTGTCCAAATCACTCTTAAACCGCATCAGTTCGTTGTAGTCCAATATATCCATCACATCCTCAAAGCGCCTGCTCATTATCTCACCTCATTTTCAAGTTTTTTATTTGATAAATTTTTTATTTTCATTGACTTCAATCTTTGAATTTTTTATTTCGTAATGTAATTTTTATTGTAATCGTCTATCAAGCCCTTTTTTATCACCCCTTTCCTCGAACTTGATGTACCATTTGTTTGCTTCACCATCATAGGCAAAAACCACATTGTACTTCTTGTTCCTGTCAAGCAGCATGAGAATAGGCATCGGAATAGTTGTTTCAAAGCTCGAGCCACGCCTGTAAAGCTTCCTTTTAAATTCAGCCATTTTACTTATTTTTCTACTTATTAAATTACTTATTTATAAATATTTGCTATTTAGAATTTGATTTCAGCTTCAATATTATACTTATTTTATTACTTATTTAAATACTTATCTAAAATTATTTATAGTGCAACGCTTTTTTTCTTTTATGGGCATTGCAATCATATCCTCTTCCAGAGACCCTGCGGGACTAAATATAAGAAATAACTTAATTGGGCTTTTTAACTTCCAGAAAACCGGTGAAAAACTTGATGATAATGATGTTTTTCAATATTCTGAAATTCAGAATAAAATCATAAAATCATACCTAATTGGAGATGACCTTATTTTTAGTGAAAATATAGACAAAA
>CAZUSQ010000100.1:0-4425 GCA_964622655.1 uncultured Methanosarcinales archaeon | reverse complement strand
AAAGCTCTGATAAGTAAGCCATCAAGAAAACAATAATTAAGGCACCCATAAAAAGGACAGATTTTGACTTCTCTTGTTCAAATCTTTTTAAGGCGAATGGTATAAGCAAAATTCTTGATATTGCCACTATTAATACAAAAATTAATATATCAAAAATCAATTTTTGAAAACTTAATTGCCCAAGTACTGTTGAATGAAATATTATCAAAATAGAGCTAATCAATAATAATTCAAAAACATCATCTACAGTGCCAGAAGATATTATTAAATTCCCTATCTTGCTTTTTAAAAGCTTTAACTCATCTAGAATATCCAATGAGATAGCTTGCGAACTAACAGAAATAGAAATACCTATTATTAAAGAAGTAATATTAGTAAAGCCAAATAAAAATTTTCCAATTAAAAATCCTGTAATAAGTGGTATTAGTGTATTAAAAATTGCTATAAGAGAGGATTCTTTAAAATTTTTCTTAAATTTAATTAGATTTATTTCCAACCCAACGAAAAAGAACAATAAAATTATGCCTATATTTGTAATAAAAGAAAATATTGATGCAATTTCATTTGTAAAGAGTAAACTCTTAACTATTGGAATGCCTAAAATAATGCCAGCTGAAATCTGTCCAATAACCCTTGGAAGTTTAAAGTGCCTAAAAATTTCTGAAAGTAAATAAGCAAGAAGAAGTGCAATAAATGTCGTTAGCAATGCGTTAGCCATTTTTTTCTTTAATTCTATTTAATTTTATAACTTCTATATAAACTTAGCTCCAACCAAATAAACTAAACCAGCCAATATAAACACAAAATTATACCCAAAAAATAAAGCAAGCATTATTGCTAATATTGGGCTTAAGACAGAAGCAGAGCCATTAACAGCCCATGCCCATGGAATTAATTCTTTGTTTATTTTTTTAATTCCAAGAGGAAATGCAAAGCCCATAAAAAATGATAGTGGAGCAACAAAAACTGAAGTTAAAATTATTTTTGGCATTAAGTTTAGTGTAATGAGATTATTTATAAAAAATTTAATTAAAAATGAATAAATCATAATTAACAAAAATAAAACAAAAATAATCTTTTTTAATATCTTTACATCAATTTTTTGTGAATATAAACTTCCCAAACTTGAGAATAGTAGCATAGAAAATATTATCGTTGTAGTTGAAAAAATAGTATGCCCTAAAAATAAAATGAATTTTTGAATTAGTACAATCTCAATAAATAAAAATCCAATGCCTATGGTAAAGAAATAGAATAATGATTTTTTATTTTGAATTTTTTTAATTTTCTTTTTAAAAAACAAAGGAATAAAAATAAATAATAAAGCTAAAATCAATGCTTGGATCAAAATAAAAAATAATAAAAATCCAGGATCAAAGAAAGGATTCCATCTTTGTCCAAGAATCCTTTTTAGTTCAGGCAATTTAGACAATTTAAAGAAATTAAAATAGTATGGTTTGTCGTCATAAACTGGAGAAATATCAAACAAGTAACTC
Organism: uncultured Methanosarcinales archaeon; assembly: GCA_964622655.1. Taxonomy (GTDB): domain Archaea; phylum Nanobdellota; class Nanobdellia; order Woesearchaeales; family GW2011-AR4. The sequence goes on along the minus strand of CAZUSQ010000100.1, from coordinate 2,929 downwards.
TTATAAAACTTTTTTTTATTTTCTAATAATTGTTGTATTGCATTGTAATGATATGCTTCTTTAAATTTTGCATATTTGTTTGGTTCAAAATCAAATTGTTTAGGTAAATAAATAATATCAAACTTGTTTTTATCAGTAAAATTTTTAATTTTTTTAATAGTTTTTTCATCCAAATTTTTTTTACTTAATAATAATGTAACAGTATTCCAAGAATTAAGCATTGCAATTTTCTTTCCTTCTTTATCTATTTCTAATGCCAATGAAAATAACCTTACCTCTTCTTTTGGTGGATTAAAAAGCCATCTGGTAATTATTAAAAATCCATCTTCCGTTAATGCATTGAAATAATCTCTAAAAGCATCAACAGTCAAAAGATAATTTTCAGATAAGCTTGTAATCCCTGATGGACCGCCTAAAATATTTCCTGCTAAGGAAAGAACAATAATATCGTATTTCTCACCCCTTTTGACAAAACTTCTACCTTCTTCAAAATAAGCATTAACTTTATTGTAAATATTCCCTGAAAAATCTTTATATTCATTTTTCAATAAATTAATAATAATAGGGTTTGTTTCAAGCGCAGTAACTGTAGCATTATTTTTTAATGCAATTAAAACATCCAAACCTGCGCCAGAATTTATTATCAAAACTTTGGGATTATTCTTTAAATTATAAGGCAAGGACATAGGTAGAAAATCTAGAAATTCCAAATTACCATATGTCGTTATAGAATTCATGTTAGAGCCATCAACTAAAACACCAATTTGTTCTGGCAAATTGCCTTTAAAAGCTAAGCTTAATCCTGGTGCATATCTCGTAAAAGAGCTGTTAACAACATCAACTCTTGAGAAAGAATTCCATTTTGTTGCAATTAATTTTGAATTAGGAACATTTAATGCCTGATTTAGTTCTTTGTATTGAGAAATGTTGAAGTCAAACTTAATAAAAATGAATAATAAATTTATTGTAATCAAAAATAAAATTATTTTTCTAAATTTTTTATCGAAAAATATTGCTGAGACTAACCCAATCAAAGAAATCAAAAAAATAATTTTAATATTTAATAGTGCTAAAAATGGTATTGCTAAAATTGTACCAACTGCAGAGCCTGATAGATTATAAAAATAAACAATTCCAGAATTTTTTTGGTTTTGAGAAAAAATAAATGCAACAATAACCCCAAAGAAGAAAAATGGTAATGATAAAAATACATAGTAAAATAACAAAATAAAAGCATGTGATATATCCGTAACTGCTTTATATGGGTCAAAAAACAAATTATTTGTTATGAAAAATCCAATAATTGTTGATAATGAAAATGATATAGAAGACAAAAATAAAGGATTTTTGACTTTCTTAATAAACAAAAAAGTGCCAGAAGCAGCAATGCCAAACAAAGCAATGCTTATAACCATAAATGCGAAATGATACCATTGCAATATTGAAAAAAACCTTATTAAAGATATCTCTAACATTAATGTTGCTAATGAAATTAAGAATAATCCAATATAAGTTTTATTTATTTTTAACATTTATTCTTTTAAGATAATTTTTAACTTCTTCATCTTCTAGTTGTGGAAAATAATCATAAAATTGGCTTATTGAAAAAAATAAATTTGTTGAATGTAGGCAAATAAATTCATCAATGTCTTTTTTTATTTCTTTTTTAAAATCTGCTGGTGCAACTGGAACTGCTAAGATTATTTTTTTTGGTTTTTGGGATTTAATATAATTTATAGCTACTCTTGTTGTAAAGCCAGTTGCAATTCCATCATCTGTTAGTATTATAACCTTATTTTTTAGATTTGGTAATTCGTATTTCCCTCTATAGGCTTTATATCTTCTTTCTATCTCTTTTCCTATTTCTCTAGTAGTTTCGTTGATATAATCTTCTGGGACATTATAGATTTCTCTAGTACTTTCATTAAGCATAACTTTTTTATTAGGGCCAACTGAACCTATTGCGAATTCTTCATCACCAGGCAATCCAATTTTTTTAGTAACTACAATATCTAGTTCTACATTCAATGACTTAGCAAGTTCGTATCCAACCTCAACACCACCTCTTGGGATTGCTAAGACTATGACATCTTTGTTATTTTTGTATTTTTTTAATTGCTCTGCTAGCTTAATTCCAGCTTCGTGACGGTCTTTGAAGTGCATATTAGTATTATTTTAATTTTGATATTTATATTTTTGTTATTTTATATAATTAAAACCAATAAATTTTAATAACTATATAATTTTGTTCATTTGATATGCCCACTGACAAGGAAATCAAAAAGGAATTCAAGGAAAAAGCATCCAAAGACCCTGATAAGTATTATGCTATTTCTGTGCTTAAAGCAGAAGGTTTTAGCAGGAAAAAATGCAGCAAATGTGGTACGTTTTATTGGTCAACAACAAATGATAATGTTTGTGGCAATCCTGCCTGTTCTGGTGGCTTTAGGTTTATTGGCAATACTCCTACAAAAAAGAAGCTTGATTATATTGGAGTTTGGGAAGAATTTTCAAAATTATTTAAGAAGCGGGGTTATACACCTATTAAGCGTTATCCAGTTGTTGCAAGATGGCGAGATGATACAGATTTTGTTCAAGCATCTATTTATGATTTTCAGCCTTATGTTGTTTCTGGAGAGGTCGAGCCACCAGCAAATCCTCTTGTAGTGCCTCAAATGTGCTTGCGCTTTAACGACATCGACAATATAGGAATCACTGGTGCACATTATTGTGCTTTTGTGATGATAGGACAGCATGCATTTATGAAGCCACAAGAGTGGAATCAAGCAAGATTCTTTACAGATATTCATAATTGGCTTAAGCAGGGGCTTGGCTTGAAAAATGAGGAAATTAAGTTTCATGAGGATGCATGGGCTGGTGGTGGCAATTTTGGTCCTTGTATGGAATACTTCTCAAGAGGCTTAGAGCT
>CAZUSQ010000099.1:3114-4437 GCA_964622655.1 uncultured Methanosarcinales archaeon | reverse complement strand
GACTGGCTTATTTACAGAAAGAGGCATTCACAAGCTTGATGGTTTCTTAACAAGCTATGTGGTTGACGAGGAAAAATACATACTCAAGCTGCCAAAAGGCTTGGAAAAATATGGCATATTTGTTGAGCCATTAAGCATTGCTGAAAAAGGAATAGAACAAATAAGATTGATACAAAGCAGAATGCCTTGGGCATGTCCACATCCAAATCATACATTTGACAGCAAAAACTGGGGTGGCTGTAAAACAGCTTTTGTAATTGGAGCTGGTCCTCTTGGCATTTTAGCAACTTGCTTATTAAGGCTAGCAGATGTTAACACTTATGTTTTGGAGAGAAAAGAAGAAGAACATATTAAAATAAAAACAATCAAAAAACTTGGGGCAAAATACATTGATATAAGAAAAGTTAGCATTCCAGATGCCTTTAAAATTGCAGGTGAAGTCCATATTATTTTTGAAGCAAGTGGTGCTTCAGAATTTGCAATTAACATGATTCCACACATGTCAAGAAGCAGCATTTATGTAATGACAGGCATTCCAAAAGGTGAGTTAAAAGCAACATTTGATGCTCATGCAATTTTAAGACAGATTGTAAGGTACAACCAAGTTATTGTCGGCACAGTTAATTCCAACAAGAAGCACTTCGAAATAGCAATAAATGATATTCCAAGAATAAACAGAAAATTTAGTAATATTTTAGATAAAATAGTAACTCATAAATTTAGGTTAAACCAATACCAAGAATATTTTAACTTAGAAGATCCAAATCAATTAAAGATTGTTGTGGATGTGGATTAAAGAATGAAAATTTATGACTTAAGCCCAGAAATTTCTGAAAACATGGCTGTTTATAAAAATAAATTAGAAAAAAAGCCAAAAATAAAAGTAACAAGAACACTAAAGCAAGGTGCAAATGAGTCTAGAATTGAAATAGACAGTCATAGTGGTTCTCATGTAGATGCACCATATCATTTTTTACAGAATGGAAAAACAATTGAAAAACTGAGCTTAGATAAATTTATGGGCAGAGCAATTGTATTGGAATTGACAAAAATAAAAAATACAATAACAAAAAATCATTTAAAAAATCTAAAATTAAAAATTCAAAAAAATGATATTGTTTTATTGAAAACAAAAAATAAACCAGATAAAAAATTTAATTTTAATTTTACATATCTTGAAAAAACAGGAGCGGATTACCTTGTTTCAAAAAAAGTAAAAGCTGTTGGACTAGATTCTTTAAGTGTAGAGAGAAACCAACCTAATTATAACACTCACAAAACACTGCTAAAAAATAATATACCAATATTTGAAGGCTTGGATTT
>CAZUSQ010000099.1:0-3104 GCA_964622655.1 uncultured Methanosarcinales archaeon | reverse complement strand
AAGCAAGGCAGATATTTTTTTCATGGATTACCATTGAAGATAAGAAAAGGAGACGCTTCTCCAATTAGGGCTATACTGGTAGAAAAATAAGTTATCAAACAGAATGTTTATTAACAACCTAACATATGTTTTAGGTTATGGAACAAACTTATAATCAGTTTCCACAAAAGCAGACTGCTCAGTTTCAAACTCTAAAACCTAATATCAGAAAAATATTTTTTAAGAACTTGTTTAGCATAGCAGGTGCAGTAGCGCTAATTATTACAATATTGTTAATATTTAATTGGCTAGTCGGATTAGATATTTTTTTAATTACATTTGAGACTCTTGGAATTGACTTTGATTCTTACACAATTTTATTATATTTTATAGTAGTAATTATTGTGATTTCCATATCATTATTATTAGGTAATTATTTAATTGCTAGAAGATTAAGGTACGAATTTTATCAAAATAAACTAATTGTATATACAAATGCCTTTTTGATTTTTATTAATTCTAAAGAGATTCCTTATCAAAACATTGTAAAAATTTCATATAGTAATAATGGTATTTTCAATAGGCTTTTTGGTTATGGAACTATTATTTTAGATATCTCAGGGATGAAAGAAGATAAAATAGAATTAGAATTTGTTGATAATGTTGAACAAACTGTTCAATATATCCAAAATTTGATGCGAGGATTTATGTATGCTCAGCAAGCCCAATTTACAGAGAATTACAAAATTGGTAATATTCTTAATAGGTTTTAGACTAGATTTTACAATAATTATTTAAACACAAAATAAAGTGATTTAATTATGAAAATCGGCTTTATTGGTTTGGGAAGAATGGGTTTTAATATGGTTTTAAATCTTCGTGATAAAAAAATTCCTGTTGTTGCATATAACAGAAGCCCTGAGCCAGTAAAACAAATTAAAAAATATGGTGTTAAGGTTGCTTTTTCTATCGAAGAACTAATTAATAAATTACCAAAACAAAAAATAATATGGTTAATGGTAACAGCAGGCAAGCCAGTTGATTCAGTTATTAAAGAACTATTGCCTTATTTGAAAAAAAACGATATAATAATTGATGGTGGAAATTCATTCTATAAGGATTCAATCAGAAGGTATAAACTCCTCAAAAATAAAAAAATACATTTTGTGGATATTGGGACAAGCGGCGGCTTGAAAGGAGCAAGGTATGGTGCTTGCTTGACAATTGGTGGGGATAAAAAGATTTTCAAGAAGATTGGATGGCTCTGCAAAGCAGTTTCTGCAAAAAATGGCTATGCCTATGTTGGCCCAGCAGGGGCAGGACATTTTGTAAAAATGGTGCATAATGGGGTTGAGTATGCTTTATTGCAAGCTTATGGGGATGGATTTGAGTTATTGTTTAGAGGACCTTACAAACTTGATTTAAGGAAGATCGCTGAAACATGGCAAAATGGATCTGTCATAAGAAGCTGGTTGCTTGAATTAGCAGCAGACGCTTTCAAAAAAGACCCAAAATTAAGCAAAATAGAAGGCGTGATTGGCGGAGGTAAAACAGGACAATGGGCTGTGAATACTGCAAAAAAATTCAAAGTTCCATTTGAAAGCATAAAATTAGCATTAAAACTAAGAAAAAGCTCAAGAAAAAAGCCAAGCTTTGCTGGAAAAGTTGTTGCAGCTTTGAGGAATGAGTTTGGTGGACATGAAGTGGTGAGGAAGAGTGATGATAAAAGAGGAAACATTTGATAGGTTAGTATTAGTCTTTACACTTATTTTTTCAATCATTATTGTGTTTAAGGCTTTCAAATCTGGTTTAACACGCAATTTTTATTATTTAGTATTAGGGTTATCTAATTTTTTTTTGTACTATTTATTAAAGGCTTAATAAACAAGAGGATTATGCTTAATCTTAGAAATTATTATGAATTCACAAAGAATCCTATAAATTATATAATTGGATTATTGGCTTATCTACTTATTGGGCTAATACTCTTTTATAACTCACTAAAATTAATTTTTTTGTATTGATTATACTCAAAAAATCCAACATCCCACAATTTTATCTCTCATCAGAACCAAAACTAAAATTGCTCTTAAAATCTTTAAAGTATCTTTCTTTAACTAAATCAAGCCAGCCTTGTACTTTTAGAATAATATCAGCATCTGGTATACCTTGGTTTTCGCTTCTTAGCAAATCTCGAACATAACCATCCTCATAGATTTCACGTCTAATTAGAAGAGCGAAATTTATAATATGCTTCGGTTGACCTCTGCCACCTGTTCTGTCTTCCACCATCTTTTTTTGTCTACCTCTCCCCGTATATATTTCTCATTAAAAATCTGTGCAATAATCCTCCAAAATACTTTGCTATCCATAATGCAAAAAAAATTCTTTATGGTATATAAACTTATCTTTTAACATTTTACAAATTCTAGATACAAAACCGAAACCTTTATATATAACTGCTTATATACCATTTCTACGAATTTTAAACATAAAATAATTAGGAGGGGTGAATCTTAAAATGGCACAACAAGTACAACCAATATTTATTTTGCCGGAAGGCACTCAAAGAAGCATTGGAAGAGATGCGCAAAGAACTAACATAATGGCTGCTAAGTTAGTAGCTGAAACCGTTAGAACTACTTTAGGTCCAAAAGGAATGGATAAGATGATTGTTGATTCTTTAGGAGATGTTACAGTTACAAATGATGGTGTTACAATTCTTGAAGAGATGCAGATTGAGCATCCATCTGCAAAGATGATTGTTGAGGTTGCTAAAACACAAGAAGATGAGGTTGGAGATGGCACTACAACAGCTGTTGTTCTTGCTGGTGAGCTTTTGAAGAATTCTGAAAGATTATTGGATCAAGATGTTCATCCTGCTGTTATAGCAAGAGGTTATAGATTAGCTGCTGACAAAGCACTAGAAATTCTTAACGATATGGCTGAAAAAATAACACCTAAAGATGATAATATTTTAAAGCAGATTGCAATGACTGCAATGACAGGCAAAGGTGCAGAGTATGCAAAAGAAAAGTTAAGTGATTTGGCAGTAAAAGCAGTTAGGCTTGTTGCAGAAGATGACAGCACAGTTGATTTAGACAATATAAAAATTGAGAAAAGAG
>CAZUSQ010000098.1:0-4448 GCA_964622655.1 uncultured Methanosarcinales archaeon | reverse complement strand
CAAAAATACCTGATGCAAGAAAGAACTTGCTGGAAAGTGTTTTATGGGGAGTAAAGCTAAACGGTTGCGCAGTGTCAAAAGAGGAGATAGAGCAAATAGTAAGAATAGAGACAAAATGAAAAGCCAAGAAGCTGAAATGAAAAAAGAGATACTAGAGCCTTCTTCAATGATATCAAGCAATAACAATATAAGCCCAACTTTTTGTGTTGCAATGCTTAAAAATGGCAGCACTGTTAAGATTGAGGGCAAAGTAGAGGAATTCTTGCAGACAATAAAGGATGCTGATTTTGCGTGGATTAATGTGCAGGTTGATGATTTGAAAGAAGATGGAAGCAAGGTTGCTTCTATGCTTGGCTTTACTCCTTCAATAGTTTACGAGCTTGAAACCCAAAGATTTTCTGGCTATGATGATCATACAACAGAGCTTGGCTTATTGCTTCCAGCTGTTAGAGTTAGAGAACTTGAGGTACAAATAAACAAGCTCATAATATTAATTAGAAGTAACATAATTGTTACAATACATGGCGAGCATGTCACAAGGCTTGTCAAGTTTGCAAGATATGCTGTAACTTTCTTCAAAAAAGTGCCTAAAAATCTAGATGATGTTGATAAAATATCTCTAGTTCTAATAAGGATTCTTGATGAGAACAATGAAAGGAATTTTGATGGTATAAGATCGATACAAGAGCAAGGTGAGGAGATAAGCAAGTACTTAATACAACCATCAGCGCCGAGACAGGAATTGGGTAGTGACATATACAAAATGAAGCACGCTTTGATTTCTTATTTAGAGGCTTTATGGGCTACGCTTGATGTTGTTCATTACTTAAGGTATGGAGATGCCGAGCTTATAACTGACGATCCAATAATATTACAAAAAGTCGGCATGTTAAGCACAGACTTAACAAGACAAATATCAATTAGTGAGCAGATGTCAACTGTACTTGCATCTGGCTTAGAGGTTTTGCAGAGCATCTATAACAACCAACTTACTATATTAAACAATAGAATGGCTCTTATTGTTGTCTGGCTTACAGTGCTTGGAACTGCTGTTCTTGTGCCAAACACAATAGCCACAATATTTGGAGTTGCTCCAATAGCAGAGCATCTTGAATGGCACACTATCCTTTGGATTATTGCAGGTTCTACAATAGTGTCTGTGCTTATTGTTTATTGGTTTGTAAAAAGTAAAGGATTTTTGCCGCCAAAGGGTTGATTGATTTTTAACTGTAAAGTAAACTTGTAAAGTATACACCCAACAACAATAATGGCAGGCAAACACGGCTTTTCTTGGTGAAAAGCCTACTCACAAAGGAAAAATCCGAACTTCGTAGCGGATTTTTCCTCTGCATTCGATTTGCCGCCAGTGATTTGAATTATATTAAAATTAAGATGTATACTTAATGACTTGACTTAACATTAACATAACTTTTATATACAATAATTTATTCTTTACTTTTGGGTGGTATGTTGAGCAAAGGACAGGTTATTTCTGGAGATTTTGGAAAAATAATCGCAAGGCAAAAGTCTGGGCAAAGCATTGAAATAGGTGAGCTTTTGATTGCTGACTCTGTTGATGGAAAAATCTTGCTTCAAGTTTATGATTTAGTTTATGGAAGTCAAATATCACAGCAAAACCTTGAATTGATTTCTGGTATGAAGCTTGAAGAAAACACAGAATTTGAGCTTTTTGATGCTAATTTAAGAAATTACATGCTTGCAATGATGAAGTCTCTTGTCACAATAAAAGATAAGAATGCCTTTGTAAGTAAATCATTGCCAAGCTTTTTTTCTGAAGTAAGAGAAATAAAAGAAGAAGATTTATCATTTCTGACAAAACCAAAAAATCCATTATTTGTTGGCAATTTAAGAAGTGGCTCAAAGCTGCTTGATGTTCCAATCTATCTTGATGGCGAAAAGGTTTTTTCTCATCATATTTTAATTGCAGGCACAACTGGAAGAGGCAAAAGTGTTTTAGTTTCAAATCTGCTTTGGAATTCAGTTGGCAGAGGCTTTGGAATTTTGGTTCTTGACCCTCATGACGAATATTATGGAAGAAATAAGATTGGACTTAAAGATAATACTTATAAGGAAAATATTGTTTATTACACTGCTAAAAATGCCCCTATTGGAACAAATACATTAAGAATAAATCTTGATGTAATTAAGCCACATCATTTTGATGGAGTTGTTGACTTTAGTGATGCCCAAAGACAATGCCTTAATCTTTATTATAAAGAATATGGAGATAAGTGGATTGAAGCAATAATTTTGGAAAAAGAATTAAGGATTGGAAAAGTATTCAAAGATGATACAATGGCTGTTGTTAAGCGAAGGCTTCTTTATTTACTAGATTTGGAATTTGTCAATAATCAATTATTTTGCAATGGAGTTTTTCAATTAAATTCTGGGTTTACAACAATAAGTGATATATGCAAAAATCTTGAAGATAGCAAGATTGTTATTATTGACACTTCAAACTTTTCAGGAGCAGTTGAGTTGTTGATTGGCAGTTTGATAGCTAATGAGGTTTTTAACAAATACAAGAATTATAAGATGAATGGAATTTTGCATAATAAACCAGTTATTTCAATTGTTTTGGAAGAAGCACCTAGAGTTTTGGGCAAAGAAGTGCTTGAAGCAGGCCCTAATATATTTTCAGCAATTGCAAGGGAAGGAAGAAAGTTTAAAGTTGGTTTGACTGCAATTACACAATTGCCTTCATTAATTCCAAGGGAAATTCTTGCAAACATGAACACAAAAATAATACTTGGCATTGAGATGAAGCCAGAAAGGCAAGCAATAATTGAAAGCGCTTCTCAAGACTTAAGCGATGATGACAGGACAATTGCAAGCCTTGATATTGGAGAAGCTTTAATAACAAGCAATTTTGCAAAGTTTGTAACTCCAATTAGCATTCCATATTTTGAGGATTTGGTTAAGAAGAGTTTAAAGAATAAGGAAGAAACGATAATGGAGTTTGGTGAGTTGGGGTAAAAATTTGAGGTTGATACTATGTTTAGAAATCCAGAAAATATGATAAAGGCAAGGATTGCAGAGACTATAGTTGAAGAAATATTCAGAAAAGCTGGTTATCAAGTTTATCGTTTTGGATATGAGTCAGTTTTACAGAATCTAGTCCAGACAAAAAATAGAATCGATAAAAAAGACGAAGTTGGACAAGTTGTTGCAAGTATGCCGGATTTTCTTGTTGTTAAAGATGAAAAACCGAATTTTATTGAGGTAAAGTATAGAAGTAATGGAAAACTAAATCCTAATGAACTAAAATCTTGGGCTCAAGGAAGGATTCTTCTTGTTTTTCCATTTCCCCCATATTTCAAAATCTCAAGAGTTGCGGAATTTGTTAATACTGGCAAATTATACGAACTAGATAAAGATAAATATTTGCCTATACCAGATAAAATAATAGCTACCTTTGTACCCCTAATTAAGAAATATTTGGAAGAAAAATAAAGTTGATATTTAAAAGTTAAATTCTTCAAGTTCTATATATATCTATATATATTTAATACCAAAACTATATATAAGTATTTCACTATATACGTGTATAAGGGGTGGAAATAGTGAAAACTTTAAAAGATTTTTATGAAGAGAAGAAAAAGCTAGCGCATTTGTTTCCTCCAATGGTTTATGGCTTTTCAAAGCCAAAATATAGGGAGCCGCTTGATAAAGAACATCAAGAAAATCTCAACAAGTATGTAAAGCAAATTTACAATCCTAGATTAAGAAAACTAAAAGAAGCAGAGCATTTTAGAGAAGAGTTTATGGAGCCAGAATTGGCTGAAATTTAGGACTGCACTCCAAATCCCCAAACGCTAAAAAACAAGTTTGGGAAATCTTAATAAATCACCTAGCGAACACCTCGCAAAACTAAGGTGTTCTTTTCAAACAACAATGGAGGTGATGCATAAGGAGATATGCAGTTCCTAAATGATTTTAAATGAAATTATAGCTTATTCCATTCGCCAAATACCCTATCTAAATCCAATTGTTCTTCAACATAAATTCTAAAACTTTTATCTTCTAGAAAATTTTTTGCTTGTTTAACAAAATTTTTAATCTCGTTTTCAGTAACAAGCCATTCAGATTCCATTATTCTTTTATTTTTAATACTTATACCAAACTCTGAAAGAATACAATTCATGTTATTGATAAAAGAATGAATTAATTTGTGCTTAGATAATGCTTCTATACTAAAATAAAATTTATTTCTAATCTTAAAATGATGAATTATAAAATTATACTTATTTCCCCTAATATACTCCTTCATTTTGTTTTTCTATTTATTAAACCTTTTAAGTCTTCAATAAATTTATCAAACATTTTTACCCTCTCACTTTCTTCAATTTTTGTTTCACTTAAAACATAACCTCCATCAGTATCAACTTCTACAATGGCTCTTCCTTTCTTTGTAGGTTTCTTCGTAG
>CAZUSQ010000097.1:0-4496 GCA_964622655.1 uncultured Methanosarcinales archaeon | reverse complement strand
CGAAAATCGCTTTGCGATTTATCGACACATCGCAAAACCTCGCCTATATATTGCAATAAATCCGAGGCGAAATTCAGTGGCAGGACAAATTTCGCCGAGTGTAATATTTGTCGGCGAAGCCGACGGATTGAAATCTAACAAAATAATGTAATAAAATTATCAAATCCCCCACATTGGATTTTTTTGCCTCATTATTTCTGCTATCTCCTTCAAAATCTTTATTTCTTCTTGTGTTAGATATTTTTTGAATTCTTTCAGCTTTCTGAAATGCTCTTCTGGGATTGCTGAATACAGTATATCTCCTTCATGCAACTGTCTACCAATTGTCACATTTGGCAATGAAACAGCTACTTGCTTGCCTTTCTCTGCCTTTTCAATATTTTCCTGTTCAACTTGAATGCTTTTTGCCTCTGTTAGAGCAGTGCCATCTTTCTTCATTAACGGAGTGCCTACTTTTAATGTACCAGCTAAAACATCAACACCAACAATAGCTGGATTATTTTGCCTGAAAATATAGCCCTTCATTACTTGTATTTTGCAAGGGCTGTATAAGCCTTCAATCTCTTTTGCTTCTAGCTTCTTTCTTTCTTCTTCCTGCCATTTTTCAAAATCTTCAATTAGCTTGTATATTACATTATTGCTCAGCACTTTTACATTTTGAGGTACTTTAGCTTCTTGCATTACTTGAACATTAAAGCCTAGAACTGTTGCTTGCAACGGTTCTTTTTCGTAGTTTGCTTCTGCATCTGAAATATCCTTTTTGGAAATATTGCCTATGCTTGCTTTCTTAATCTCAATGTTTTTCTCTTTTAATATTTTTATAAGAGCTTCCAATGAGCCGAGAGAATCAGCTTTAATAACAATGCCTTGTTTGTCTGTTTCTATTATTACTTCCTCAACTTCTTTTTTAATTTCTTGCTTTACTTTTTCAATTTCACTAGCTAAACAACTCCTTAATGGCATTCCAGCAACTACATTATTAAGCTCAGGAGCTGAAATTTTAACACCAGTTGCTGCTGTCACTTCTTTAACAGATTTAAATTTAGCTTTTTTGTCGCGCATCTCTGCAAGAGGCATTGGCTCGAATAATGCTTTTGCCTTTGTAACAATTGGCTCATCTAAAGAACCAATAACAATTGTGTCATTGTGCTTTAAGGAACCATCATACAAAATCACATCTATTGTTGTGCCAAGCCCTTTTTCTTCTTTAACTTCTAAAATAGTACCTCTTACATTTCCTTTGACATTTACTTTTAGGCTTTCTTCAAGGAATTTTTGAGACAAACCAGCTAATACCATTAATAATTCTGGCAAGCCTTCTGGAGTTTTTGCAGAAATCGGAATTATTGCAATTTGCTTTGTGTAGTCTTCAACTCTATCAAATCTTTCTGCATTAAAGCCAAGCTCTGCTAGTTTGCCTACAACCTCATAAAGCTTTTTTTCAAGAAGTAACATTGTATTTTCACTCTGCTTTTTTATACTTTCCAGCAATGCTATTTTTGTATTAGAATTCCATCCTGATAACAAATCAATCTTATTCAATGCAACAACAAAAGGAGTCTTATATTGTTTGAGGATATCAATGCATTCTTCTGTTTGAAGCTTTATACCTTCATTTATATTAATGACCAAAATTGCAATATCAGCTAAATTGCCACCTCTTTTTCTAAGATTAGTAAAAGCAGCATGTCCTGGTGTATCAATGAAAACAAAGCCTGGTATTTTTATTTCGAGCTTAAGTTTTTGAAGCAAGTTGCCGCAGATTTTTTTTATAGTTGACATTGGTATCAAAGAACAACCTATACTTTGAGTTATTTTGCCAGGCTCTGATTCGAGCACAGCAGTACCTCTAATTGTATCCAATAGCTGTGTTTTTCCGCTATCAACATTGCCAAGAACCGAAATAATAAGTTGACGTAGCATTTTTAATCAAAGCTAAGTAAAGTTACTAAGTTTTTAAACGTTATGTAATGAGAAACCTTTTTATTAAAAATAAAAGTTCTTTTAGTTATGTATACTATAATTAATGAATGCTCTGCTAAACTAAAAATTCCAAAAGCAGAAAAGATATCAAAAGCAATGCAAGTATTTTATAATCCTGTGATGAGCTTAAACAGGGATATTTCAGTTTTATTATTAGATTCAATAAATAAAAAAAATATGCAAATAGCAGATCCATTGGCAGCAACAGGTGTAAGAAGCATTAGGTTTCTGAAGGAGTTAAATAAGAATAAAGTAAAAAAGATTAATATTAATGATTACAATAAAAACGCAATAAAACTAATTAAACAAAATCTAATATTAAATAAAATTAAATATAAAAATAATAAAAGAATAATAATAAAAAACGAAGACGCAAATCTGTTTCTTCTAAACTCTACAGGATTTGATTACATAGATATCGACCCCTTCGGCACACCTATTCAATTCCTAGACGTAGCATGTAAAAGAATTGCAAGAAATGGTATTTTAGCAGTTACAGCAACTGACACTTCTGCTCTTTGCGGCACTTTTCCAAAAGCTTGCTTAAGAAAATATTGGGCTTTACCAAAAAAAGATGCAATAATGCATGAAACTGGCTTAAGGATTTTGATAAGAAAAATACAATTGATTGCTGCACAGCACGATAAAGCATTTATTCCAATTTTTTCATATGCAAAAGAACATTACATGAGGGTATTTCTTAGAAATGAAAAAGGAAAATCCTACAGAAACAAAGTTTCTGGGGAACTTGAAAATCAACGATTTTCAAGTAATAAGGTAGATAAAATATTAAAACAACATAATTATTTTAATGAAGCTGGTACAATGTGACATGATAATTTATTGGATAAAAATTTGATTAATAAAATATACAATAATGTAATAAAAAATAAAATATTTAATCAAAATAAACAATTAATCAAATTCCTAAAAACAATTAAAGAAGAATCAAAAATAAATACAGTTGGGTTTTATGATTTACATGATCTTTGTAAAAAGAGCAAAATAAAACATTTGCAAAAAAAAGAGGTTATAATAAATAAAATAAAAAAATTGGGCTATAACGCAAGCGAAACCCATTTCAAAGGAGAAGGAGTAAGAAGCAATATTCCAATCAATAAATTAATAAAAATTTCAAAAAAATGAATAGATTTTTATATATGTAATTCCAAATATAGTGTTATGAAAAACAAAATTCTAATTATCTTAGTCTTTTTGTCTATAGCTATGTTTATTTTTGGATGCAAAGCAGAAGAAAAGGTTCCTGTTAGTGAAGAAAAAGAAGAAATCATTGATACAGGAGCCATTGTAGTTGAATCCTCACCAGGATTAGCGCAAGTTTACATTGGCGAAGAATATAGAGGGGACACGCCACTTAATTTGTACAATTTACCTATTGGACAATACGAAATAACTGTTAAAAAAGAGGGTTTTGCAGATTTCAAAAAAATAATTAACATAAAAGTTGGCAGAACAGAAGAAATTGATGTAACGCTGACACCTTTAGCTGTTAAACCTGAAGTGGAAGAGAAAAAAGTAGAAGAACTGACAGAAAAAATGTCTGAAATACCAGCTAAGCTGAACAAGATTAATTTAAGCAGTTTTGCTATGTACTATGACTTTGATAAAATGGAGTTTACAGAGCTTAGAAAAGAAGGAAGCGACTTATTTTCAAGAAAATATGATACATATGTACACTTTACTGTATTAATTCCTACAAAGATTAATGTCATTAACAAGCCAATAAATGAAGTCCAAAAAGAAGATTGTATTTTTGGTGATACATCAGTTACACCATTGTTTTCTGGACAGACTCTTTGCGTTAAGACAATGGAAGGCTCTGTTGTTGCAATAGGCGGCACTTGGCAGACAATGCCAACTGAGTTAGAATTTGTGATATTTAACTAACCAATTGCCCTTCTTACATCAGTCACTTCAACAGATTCAACACCATCAATTTGGCTTATTTTATTTTCCAACACTTCTGTGCTTCCTTTGCTTTCATCCATAACAAAAATTATATTTAATGCTTTCAACCCAAATGCAATTGGCTCTATGCTTGTCTTGAATTCTTTAGAATTGCAAAAAGCAATAATCTCTTTTTTTGCTTCAGCTTCTATCGTAGAAAGATTAACATCCGTGCTTTGAGGCATTATTCTTAGAGTGATAACGACATTAGCCATATTAGTTAGGCCCTTCGAAATTACAACTTGAGCATATATATTTTGCAGCTATCTCTCTGCAATGAAAGCATCTTACAATCTCAACCTTTCCACATTTTGGGCACATAAAGCGTGTTGAGCCAATCGTATTTGTAATTCTTTTTTTACATGAACTGCATACTGCTTTTTGCTCATTCATTTTCTTGCTTAGAATTTTATGTTAATTTAAAAAGGTTATGATGTTTTTTGTAAAGAGACTATTAAATGTCTCTTAAATTTCAATATGCATATGTAGTCGGCTTCAGTGAAAATAAATCACAATAAATAAAAAAACATTATACAATATCATCC
>CAZUSQ010000096.1:0-4526 GCA_964622655.1 uncultured Methanosarcinales archaeon | reverse complement strand
GATCATATTCGTTGTGCATAATAAATGAGGTAATTGTTTTTTATCAAAACCCTGGATATTCTGCTGCAATAATTTTCTGTCTTCTATGTTCTTAACTTTTTTCTTTAGATTTTCCAACGCGCAAACTAAAAAGCCTCCAGTTCCGCAGGCAGGATCAAGAATTTTCTCTCCTAATTTTGGATTTACCATATCAACAATAAACTGCGTAACTGCTCTGGGAGTGTAATATTCACCAGCGTTTCCAGCACTCTGCAAATCCTTGAGAATTTTTTCATAAATATCATTAAAAAGGTGCCTGTCTTCAGATTTATTGAAATCAATCTCATTCAGCTTATTAACCACCTGCCTCATCAAAGTTCCAGATTTCATGTAATTATAGGCATCTTCAAATACTTCCCTAACAATAAAGCCACGAGGATTTTCTTCTGGAGTTATAGATAATCCTTTTAATGCCTTGAACATGCCATTAGTGAAATCAAGCAATTCATCTCCAGTAATGCCCTCTGGATTGGCAGCCCAGTTTCTCCATCGGAATTTTTGAGGTATAACAGATTTATAGCTGTTGGCAAGCTCCCACTCTTTTTCCTTGTCATCAAACACTTTTAAGAAAATCATCCATACAAGCTGGGAAATTCTTTGTGCATCTCCATCTACACCAGCATCTTTTCTCATAATGTCCTGTATTGTTTTTATTGTAGTTGAGATGCTCATTTTTTATGCTTCAGAGTAGATTTGATTTTCTATTTCTCTAACAGCTGACAAATATCCTTCTTTGCCGCCAAACTCATTCACAATTTCCAAAGGTGTTCCAAACTTATTCAATGGGTTAACTTTCAAAACACTAATATCTTCAATATTCTCAATACCTTCATCTGCATATTTATCAAGCAAAGCTTCTATTACTTTTCTAGCTTTTTCCCCGTATTTTGTAAAATAATTTTTCTTTTTCACATTCTGTGCCCGCTCTTTTCTTGTTAAAGGCTTCGTGTCATAAGCTACATGACAAACTAAGTCAAATTCATCGTAATCTTTGCCAACTTCATCTTTTAATTCGTGCAGGAAAACACCCTGATTAATCATCTCTTCAATGATTGCCGATTTTTTATCTGCCTTTTTCCACTTATTCAAAAAATCCTTTAATGTACTAAACTCCTTTTGGATTGCTTTTTTAGTGTAATCTTTCAATTCCTCTATAATTAATTTACCGTCCCTGTCATAATATTGAACACGTTCATTCAAAACCTTAACTTCAACATCCTTAACATAGTATTTGCGAGGTCTTTCCTCTTCTTCTTTAATGTAGACCTGCTCTTGTGGTGTCTTTATTTCAGGCTCTGGCATTACAATTTCTTCACCAGCACTAGGCTCATAGATTTGTACTGGTTCTCCATCAAAATCTGGATCGGCAAATAGCTCAGTTACTTTTCTGAAATCCATAATAGTAAAATAAAATTTTCCATAGTCTTCTCTAATTCTTGTGCCTCTGCCGATAATTTGCTTAAATTCAGTCATAGATTCTATATTGCTATCTAATACGATCAATTTACATGTTTGTACATCAACACCGGTATTTAGAAGCTTAGATGTCGTTGCAATCACTGGATAGTTTGAAGCAGGATCTATAAAATTATCCAATTCTCTCTTGCCAATTTCATCATCTCCAGTTATTTTCATCACATATTTAGAGTTCTCGTTAAATAAATCAGCATTTTCATTTGCTAGGGCCATTCTCATTCTCTCGGCATGTTCTATATCAATACAAAAAACGATAGTCTTTGCAAATCTGTCAAAATTTTTTAATAATTCACTAATTTTCTTAGCAACAACATAAGTTCTTTTGTCTATAACAAGCTCTCTATCAAAATCTTTTACATTGTAAATTCTATCAGGGATAATGTTTCCATACTTATCAACCATACCTTTTTTGGGACGCCAACCTTCAACATCTTTATCTATTGAAATACGAATAACTTTATACGGAGCAAGAAAACCATCCTCAATGCCTTGGCGTAGTGAGTAAACATAAATTGGCTCTCCAAAATATTCTATGTTTGAGATTTTTTTAGTTTCTCTGGGTGTTGCTGTTAATCCGATTTGAGTAGCTGACAAAAAATATTCTAATATCTCTCTCCAAGCAGAATCAATTGCTGCACTCCCTCTATGGCATTCATCAATAACTACTAAATCAAAAAAATCAGGGGAAAATTGCTTATATATATTCTTCCAATCTTCATCTCCAGATAGTCCTTGGTATAGGGCCATGTAAATTTCATAAGACTTATCTACTTGCCTCCCTTTTACTTTTGTCATCTTTCCTTTAAAAACTTTAAAATCATTATTCATAGCTTGATCAACAAGCACATTTCTATCAGCTAAAAATAAGATTCGTTTTTTGGCTTTTGCTTTCCACAACTTATAGATAATTTGAGAAGCAACAAATGTTTTTCCAGTACCGGTTGCCATAGTGATGAGGATTCTGTTTTGCCCTTTAGCTATAGCCTCAACTGTTCTGTTTATTGCAATTTCTTGATAATACCTTGGCTTCTTGGTTGCTATATGGTAATCTTGAGTAACAATCTCTTCTTCTTTTTCTTTAATGCCTTTCCATTCTTTATATCTATTCCACAATTCTTCTGGGCTTGGAAATTTGTCCAAACTTAGCTCTCTTTCAGGCTTATCTGACATTCCTGTCCTATCATGCTCGATAAATCCATCTCCATTTGAACTGTATACAAAAGGAAGATCAAGAATTTCAGCATATTCAATTCCTTGTTGCAATCCAGAACCTATACTATGCTTGTTATCTTTTGCCTCAACTATGGCTAAAGGAAGATTAGGTTTATGATACAAGATATAATCTGCTTTTTTTCTTTCCCCTCTATCATATTTTTCTCCCTTTACATAAATTCTTCCGTCTGTAAAATAGCGTTCTTTCCTTATTTGCCTCCCAAAATCCCAACCTGTCTTTTTTAGAGATGTATCTATATAAATTGTCTTTATATCTTCTTCGGACATATCTTTTTTGTTCATTTAGGCTTAATTACGTGGAAAAAGACTACTTTATTTATAAATATTAGTCCAAAACCAATATAAACTCAAACACATTATTCTAACCAAAATGATTAGTGAAGAAGAATTTGAAGCTAAATGTGAAGAATTTAGCCATATTGAAAGTAGAGCCAGTTTTTATGATCTTGCCAATGAGATTTTAGAAAAATATCCTATCCAAGCCTGTATAATTATATTAGCTACGTGGAATATAGGCAATTTCAAATATGTAAAAGATAGAGAAAAACTTCTTGACGAATTTAAAATAACATTTAATAATTGTAAACCTTTATTTGAACAATTAAAAGGCAAGGAGTTTTGTAAAGTTGATTTTGAAGAAATAAAAGAAGTAGTGGAAAAAATTTTTAATTCCTTTTCAGAAATTAAAGGAATAAAATATACAGGAGCTTCTAAAGTAATGCACCTATTGAACAAAGATTTATTTGTTATATGGGATGCTTATATTAGTGGTAATAAACCACGAAAATACTACCTGCAATTGAAATTAGATCATACAAAATACAGCAGAGATGCAGAAAGTTATATTAATTTTTTAAAAGATATGCAAAAAAAATTCTGCCATATCAATAAAGGCTTTAAAGGTAGAACTTTTGCTAAATGTATAGATGAAAATAACTATGTAAATTATACAAAACAAATACAAGAGTTAGAAAAAAATAAATAAAATGCCTTACAAATTTTCCCCATCCAGTTTGAACTTACTCAAAGAATGCCACCGATGCTTCTGGCTGCATTTTAATAAAAATATCAGGCGCCCTCAAGGTATTTTTCCTTCTCTTCCTGGTGGAATGGATAGGACAATGAAAGAGCATTTTGACAAGTATATGCGAAAGGGGGAAGTGCCTCCTGAGCTTAAGGAACTGGATGAACATGTTAAACTGTTCGATGATGAGAAACTCCTGAATGAGTGGAGGAATAACCGAAAAGGTGTCAGATGGGAGTATAATGATGGCACTATACTAAGGGGTGCTGTGGATAATATCCTCGTTCTGAAGAAGGACGGGAAACTTATTGTTTTGGATTACAAGACGAGAGGTTATCCTCTCAAAGAAGATACCGCAGGACATTATCAGGATCAATTGGATATCTACTATTACTTATTGCAAAAGAACGGACAGAAGGTTGAAAATTATGGATATCTTTTATTCTACTATCCCCTAGAAGTAGATGAAAAAGGACACGTGGTTTTTGAAACAAAATTAGTGAAAATGCATATTGATATTAAGAATGCTGAAAATATCCTTCAGAAAGCACTGGATTTATTAAAGAAAGAAATTCCTACTCAGTCAAAAGAATGTGATTATTGTGGATGGGCTATTAATTACAATTCATAAAAATAAAATATCTACTTAAGCCCCCGAACCGTTTCTCGTTTTATATATCGTTAGCCCCCGATTCCAAGTAGTATAATAAAAAAGTTTGTTTAAAATACAGATTTTAGACGAAGATAACAAAGC
>CAZUSQ010000095.1:0-4542 GCA_964622655.1 uncultured Methanosarcinales archaeon | reverse complement strand
TGGATTTAAGCAATTATATTGAGGAACTAAACAAGCAGACAAATAAAAAAATAAATGTAAAGAAAATTGATTATTCAAGGCTTGCCAAGAACGCAGTTAATAATTTGAAAAAGATTAATGAATTGGCTAAGAAATTCTCCAAGTTTGAATCCACAAAAGGCATTCAGAGAGAATTGGACGAAATTCTCAAACTTTCTGCTGCCTCAAAATACAAAGGCAATGATAGAATTGCTTACATGAAAATTACTAATGCTTTTACATCATTACAAGAAGATTTAGAAGAGATTGATATGCTCACAAGCGACACAATAAAAAAGCTGAATAAGCTTCCCGAAGAAGTGAAGAAAGATATTTATTATACGACAGGAATTGATGAGATTCAAGAATCTGACCAAGGCATTTCAGAAGATAGGGCAGAGCTTCTTGAAAGAATGCTGGCACTAGTGGAAGAAATAATGGAGGAATCAAGCAGATATTTTAATCTTGATAGGGAAGAATATGTTGAGTTTGAGAATGAGGTAATGAAATTATGAGAATAACTAATAAATGTTCATATAGGTACTTCTTTTTCTATACGGGGACTTAAAATGAAAATAAGAGATAATGTCCTTTCATTGTTCTTTATTAAATCAAATTCTAACTGCATAGGATACTGATTCCCAAAAGTGAGAACTACATTATTAGTTATTCTCGAAGCACTAAGCATATTTTTAAGGTAAGATGTAGAATAGTAAGATGTGATATTATCATCTTTTTCATAATCAATAAAAACATTTTTATCATCCTCCACTAAGGAGACTTCAGCTTCTTCTTGTTGTTCTTTAAAAAATATTTTTAATTTATCTTTGTCTCCTTCAAAACCAATTTTTTCACATATATCAATTATGGAGTTCATTGCATCTAGAAAAAGAGAAACATTAGTATT
Organism: uncultured Methanosarcinales archaeon; assembly: GCA_964622655.1. Classification (GTDB taxonomy): domain Archaea; phylum Nanobdellota; class Nanobdellia; order Woesearchaeales; family GW2011-AR4. The sequence goes on along the minus strand of CAZUSQ010000095.1, from coordinate 3,617 downwards.
AAGAAAAAATTCCGTTTTTAAAATAGGTCTTTTTAATTCCTTATACTGAGTGTCAATTAAAGGTAATATAAATTTTTTTTCTAGAAGATTCATAATATTTATTTTTAATATGTTGCCATCACTTTCCAGAATTAAGGTATCTGTATCTTTAGTTTTACTTAATATTCTATAAAGTTTCTCAAGATTAACTGCTATCCTCATTTCATCTTCTACGATAAACTCTTTGAAGCATTTTTTTGACATTTTAAGTATTACATATGCTACCTGAGATTCATCTATGTCTATTAAAACTAATTCTTCTTTCTTAATTAGGATTACTGTTTCTTGTATAAACTGTCTAATAATGGAAATGCTTTCTCTTAATAAGTTTGGTTCGTCTAAAATTATTTTCAATTTCATACCTCTTTGAATTCTTTAAATTGTTCTTTTATTGGTTCTGATGGTAAATTTCGGCTTCTTAGTATTTGTAAATCTTCAGAGTGACCTTGCCTAATTTCAAGTCTACTTAGTTTTTCACATATATAATCTTCATAATCTTTATTATTAATCATTTTATCATAAAATATCTCGTATTCGTTTTCGTTTAATTTCTTAGCTAATCTTATTTTTTCAAATAGTTCTAATGCCTCTTTAACCCATTTTATTCTAATTTTGAAAGACTCGCCATGTGGATTAATCATTAATGTACTATTAAAATTTTCGTTCATGACCTTAACAAGTTCGTCTATCTTAACAACCATAAATTCCTTCTTGTAAAATTTTGGGAAAATAGGATTCCAAAGATGAACCATTAAATATTGAATCGGTGGCTTTTTTCGTGTAAATAAGTTTATTTCTTTTTCTTCTACATAGATTGGATCAGTTATATCATACGAGATGTTATCAGTCGCTTTTTCTATAAAGTCATTCAATTCTTTATTTGTATTAGTGCCTTCTATATTTTGTATACCTAATACTTCTGTCTTACCAAACTTCGTAGATATTTCTAAAACCCACTGAAATATAAAAAAATCTTTATCGAATTTTAATTTTTTTTCCTTTAAAGATTTAAGATATATTCTTTTTACCCTACCACCATCATCAAAATGAGGTGCAAATACAATAATATGTTCATCCACTTTTTTATTAGAAGTATCCCAACCAATTAATTCTTCATCATATCTCTCCATTTCCTTGAGTTCCTGAAATATTTTCATTTCAGTTGAAATAGAAGACTTTATCTCAATTGGGATTCCTATTGTCCCATTATGTTCATATTGAAAAACAGCATCTGGAGTCAATTTGTTATCCTCTGATGTCCTTTTTAAGTCAATTTCTGCTCCAACAAATCTAATCTTAAAATCTGGATTATTTTGCAAATAAAAGTATAAACCTAAAACTAGTTGAATGGACTGGTAATACCTATCAATATTTTTTTCCTTGATATTTTTTAAATCATCTAATAATTTCTTATCAATCTTTGCCAATTTCGTTCATCTCATCATATTCACTGAAATTTTGTACTAAATGGTCTATAAATCTCATTAATGAAGCATAGGTTGTCATTAATTGAGGAGTAACTAATAGAGTACTCCCTCCTAGACTTCTTAAAGAAAATGATGATTTATCAAGTCTATCCAAAATATACATGTATATGTGGGGATTTCCTCCATGAATGATTGAATAGGAACACTCATGGTAGTTTGATATTTCTTCTATTAATCTTTCCCGATTCTCCTTCTCAGAAAGAATATTTGATTTGTACTTTAATAAAATGGGTTTTGGCCTTTGTTTGGGTTTTATTTCTCTCTCTTTAAGGACTTTTGACCATTTGTCACCAATTTCATAAATGTTATAGATTAACTGGACTAACAATTCAAATTTTCCATTAATAAGATGAATATTTCCATCCCTAGAGATTGAAAATTTTATATTTCCGTAATCTTTTGAGTGAGATTCTAAATAAATATAATGTACCCATTTGTTATCGTCCAGTGCTTTTTCAAAAGCTTCTTTAAAATTTTTTAATTTTTTACCTTTTTGATAACTGACTATAGTTTCAGGAATTTTAGCAAATAAACCTTTACCACTACATACTCTACATAATAGTTGAGATTTAATCAATTTTTCAAGACCTACTAATAAATCAAATATTTCTTTTGATGTTAGATATACTCTAGAAATTTGAGGATAAAAATAATGATTCATAAATACATGTATTGCTTTATTCATAAATCTTATATTGTTTTTTGTAAATATGAAAAGTTTAGCTTCTTCTAGGTCTTCCAAAATATAGAATGTACCTTTGACTTCTTTAGAATCTTCTCTGTTTGCTATTTTTGTTAGAAAAACTTCTATTAATAAAAATTGACCTGTTTTCAATATTTCATTACTATGAAACTTAAATTTATAATACCTAAAGTTAAATTCTTTTATAGATTTAATTAGTGTATAAATATCTTCTTTATATTCATTCAAATACACTGTAGAAGTAGATGGGATTAAATTACCTGATAAAATTAATTGGATATCACTTGGTATTTTATACATTTTGCATTATCCTATCTTTTATTAAAAAATTTTAAATCTCCAAAACTCTCCAACTTGAAAAATCATTTGGGTTATAGTCGTATTTATCATTATCATTGATAATTATGCTTTCCCCTCTTGGGATTGCTATTCCGCCCCAGAGTTTTCTATCTTTCTTATTTTGCTCTTTTATGTATTTTTGCAGGGCTTCTGCTCTTGGACCTGCATCTTTTGCAGTCATTCCACTTTTTGTATCAAATAGGCCAATTGAGCCATCTTTAAACTTGACTATAAAATCAACATAAAACGCCCATTCTTTGTTATTCTCGTCTATGTATGAAACTGCAAAATACTTCTTTTCTCCTTCTCTGTTTTTATACCACCATTCAATTTTAGTTGAAGAATCCAATAAAGCCATAAGCAATTCTTCAGGTTCGCTTTTTTTGGTAATAAAAAATGGCTTCATAATAGATTTAGGATGAACTTCTTTTTTTGCATTGCTTTTATAAGAATCTATTAATGGAACTTCCCATTTTGGTTCTAGGATTTTTTCTCTTGTTTCACTCAATTCTTCAATAACTTCTGCTTTATATTTATCTTTAGCTTCTGTGATTACATTTGAGAAAAACTGCCTGTTCTCTTTAGCAACCACTATTCTTTGAACTGTGGGGTCAAACTTCTCTAGCTTGTATTTTTGCTTGAAAAAGAGATAAATCGCTGTTTTCATTCTATCACTTGAATCAACAGGGGCATAAGGAGAACAATTTTCTATTATGAACTTATCAAAAATCTGTTGCAATTCTCCTTCGTTTAATCTAACCTCTATTTGTCCTTTATGTTCTACTTCTCCTGTCTTGTCCACATCTATAATTTTACCATCTGCAATTATAGGCATTGTTACTTTTTCAGGTTGCGCAGTTATCTTTTTTTGCAGATTTGTTTTTTCCGCAACATCCATAAAGATTTTAGAAAATTCTCCAGAAAGTCTTGTTCTTTCTCTTTGTCTTTTTAGATAAATAGATGGCAATTCAATATTTTTGTATATGTCATTACTTCTTTTAGATTCATAAATTGTAATATAATCTTTTGCATAATCCTCAGTAATTTCA
>CAZUSQ010000094.1:0-4547 GCA_964622655.1 uncultured Methanosarcinales archaeon | reverse complement strand
AAAATCAACCCCAAAAAATATCCTGTAGAAAAGAGAACGGTTAATAAAGGTTTTGGAAAAGATTAATCGTTAAAATTTTTACAATATTTTTCATAGAATTGTAAGATTTCATTAGCTTTTTTTTGAATTCAAAACATTTATAAAGTATGATTAATAAGATAGGTATTACTTTATAAAAATGCCGAAAAAAGGGATTACAAAATCAAGAATTAGTATTACGATAGACAAGGAGCTAGTTGCACATCTAAACAAGGAATGCAAAGATAGGACCATGAAGCTTTCAAGCTATGTAGAAAAACTGATTACAATAGGTATAAAAAATGAGAAGAAATAAAGGACAGATAACTATTTTTTTAATACTAGGATTTGTGATGGCGACTGCTTTTGGCTTTATTTATTACTTAAATATACCTAAAGAACCTTCAACCGAAATAGAAAAATCAACAAATATTGTATTTTCCGCAGAAGGTTTAGAAAACTTCTTGAACTTATGTTTATATGATATTGCTAATGATGGTGTTATATTCATAAGCCAAAGAGGTGGTTATATCAATCTACCACATTATTCTTATAACAATTCCTTTATTAAAACAGCTTATTATTTTTATGAAGACAGAAGTTTACTTCCCACCATAGATGTTCTAGAGAATTCTATCTCAAATTATACTAAGTTAGAAGCTCACTCTTGTTTTGATAAACTAAATAATAGCAAAGAAATTACTAGTTTTGATTACAGAATTGAAAGTATAACGACAAAAATAATTAAGGGTTCTATACTTGTAGACATAAAAATGCCAGTAAACATAAAGGTAGGAGATGTAGGGTATAATATTGAAAAATTTGGAGTAAGGCTTGATGGTGATAGATTGTATGATGTTTATAATTTTTCTGAATTTGTTATAGAAAAACAACTTGAAGATAGATATTCCTTATGTTTAAGTTGTATTATAAACAAAGCAGTTAATGATGATTTATATGTGGATATAGAAAATATAGGTAATAATAATTTTATCTTTAAAGTTATGTATAACAATACAAAACTAAATTATTTTTACAAGTTTATTTTTGCAAATAAATATAAAGAAATATCTTGTGGTAACATACCACTAGACACAGATGAAGTATTCCTTGAAAGATTTATTGAGAGTTGTACACTTCAAGAAATTGAAAAATATAACTATTCATTTAAAGTGGACGGTGTAAAAGATGTTTTAAATGCTTATGTTGGTATACCCTTTACAATAAAGATAAATGCAACTGGATTTAATTTGAATTTCTTTGACTACACAGATTTATTTAATATAGAGCAAAAAACAGGAATTATAAATTTTACCCCGACCAAAGAACAATTAGGAGAGCATATAGTTTTAATAAGCATTATTGATGGATTTGGAAATGAAGAAATAAAAGAGATTTATATTGATGTACTAGAAGCATGAAAAAGAATCAAATATTTAAAATATTTGTATGTATGGTAATTAGTATTTTTTATATAAGCATTGTAAAAGCTGATAGTGGGGAGTGGAATTATGATTCAGAAGAGAGTTACAAGAATCCTACCTTTTTAAGGAATTCCGACCCCGTAAAGTGGAACTCTAAATTTGTCGACTGGAATAATCCATTTATATACCAAAATCCAAATGTTTATAGCAGACAAGATATCTACAAGACTGCCGAAGTGTATAAAAATATCGGATTTTATACTTATTTACCAGATGACAAATATAGGGCATTAGAATATAAATTGGTCAACTATGAACTAATTGACCACACTAAGGTAAATAGCGAAAAATATATGGCTGACTTAGGCTGCAAATCTTGTATTTTAAGAGAAGAATCTGCCAATAAAAATAGCTTACTAAGATTTTCAAGCCAAGGGATATCCCATCAAAAGGGGGCTTATGTTTCTATACCTGGAACCTATCCGCAATCTACTTTATTTGTAACAACAAGTGATGGCATTACTGTAAAAGTACCGGAATCCAATAAGAGAATTGAGATACCCTATAGTGACTCTATAGTGTTTAGTAGTAATTCTGATAAGTTTTTGATTTATGGAAAAGAGCAAATAGAATTAAACTCCGGAGAGTTAACCCTAAAAAATGGGGAATTATTTGTAAAGAAGACTGATTCAGCCATTATAAATGGTGTGAGGGTCGAGCCAAAATTTACTGACGTTAAAATATTTTCTGATGGATTAGAACATAAAGATTGTGCTTGTACATATGTTTCAATGAATAAAGATAAGAAAGTGCTTATTAGTGAAAGCAACGAAAAAAGTAGCCATAAGATTTCTTTCATGCCTTTTAATACATTTATTACAATACAAGCACCGCTTTCTATTACTCAGGATTTTGGAACAATAATAGTAAAAAATAGGGATAAAGAAGGATTGATACCTGTAATAACAATGAAGTTTGATCCCAATCAAAAGTTTGAGGGTTTAAACTCCATATTTAATGGAATTATATTTATTAACACCTTTGGCGATGGAAGGACAAAACAGACTTTAAAAGGTACTTTTGACGAGTTTCACCAATTAAATTCCAACCCTTTAGTATTGAGTATAGAAAACCTTCAGGGTAAGAGTGTTTTAGGAACAGCTGAAAATCCAAAAAAACTGATAATGGATAGTGATAATAGAATCACGTCTATAAGTTATAGGGGTGCATCAAATCTGGAACGAGAAGGATTATATTTCAACATTCAAGAAGATGTTAGAATAACAGCAGAAAGGGCCAAGGAAGCCATAAAAGTTCAATCAAAGCTTAAAGAAGAAATAACAAAAAATTGGGAGGTGGCTCCAATGCTTATATTTGGTTGGCTGGATGAGCCAAAAAAGGAAGGTAGAATTATAGAAGCTTTAAAATACACAAGTGAAAATTCTGGTTTGTCACCTTACTTCTTAACAGCAGCAGCCTTTAATGAAGGCTTAAACGAGCATATTGAATTAGGCTATTATGAAAATCAAAATAAGGAAATTAGCGGTAAAGGATTTCTTGGACTAGATTATTTCGGCTCTGAATCTGATGAACTAAAGAGAAGAGGCTTTTTGAGGAAAGATTTTCGAGAATATGAATCAAATTATTTGATTAACGAAAAAGGTGAGCAAACAACATCTGCAAATTTTCAAAATATTAACTATGGACTTGAAGCGTTCGCTGCTGCATTATCAAAAAGAAGGGCTGATTTTCTCAATGACGCTAAAAACTTAGGTTATGATCTTAAAACATTGGGTGAGAACCAAATAAATTATTGGACATACCTGTATTACAATTGTGGAGAAGGGTGCGGTAGGGATAGAATAAAAAGGAATGGTTTAGATTTGCCAAAAAATCCAGGAACGCAGGGTATAGGTACTAACCCGAGTAGAGACCCAAATTATAACTCAAAACGTGTTTTAGCTACAACCGAATTGATTAAAAAGGCAGGTTTATTTGAAAAAAAGATGTCGGAACAAATAAAATAAACATTAATTAAATTAACTAAAATAAACTACAATATCATTAAGTGGTGAATATAGTTTTCCCGCTTTCATATCATTTGGCATTGTGCCAAGTCTAAAAAAGATATTAACAATATCTTTTGTATCTCTATGCGACAATGATTTCATCAAATCAAATGTGCTGTCAATTTTTCTTTTAAGTCCGTCTTCTAAATCTTCAGCAACGGTTGCGCCTAATTGTCCAATCATCTTTTTATAGGTTGGTAAATAATTGGAATAAAATTCTTTCTTTAATGAATCCCAAAAACTATTCCAATGAGGTTCCAGGCTGACTCCTTGGAAACGGGCAAATTCCTTATTTTGCACATAAATTGAAATAATTTCTCTTAATAAAGCCAGTTCCAATTCGTATGCTAAACGTAAATGCTTTGGACCGTTAAAGTTTTCTAATTGATGAGTTTTGGAATATTGAAATTGCGTAGAACTTGTTAGTCCCTTATAATGCATAAATGTTTGTTCTATTTCATTTCTATCGACAAAAATTGCTCCCGTATCTGAAAATGGACGTTGTCTAAAAAACTTTTTTACAACATAAAATCCTCTTGTTTCGCTAGGATGATGAAGTACTTTTGCAACTATTGGTTCAAAGCTGGGAAAAATAAACCCAACAGCAAAAGGGTAAAAACCAATTGCAGAAGCATAAGAAGACAACACATGTTCATCAGTCATTAAAATAGCGTCTTTAAAATCTTCTTCTTTAAAAGTGCCTCCAAATAAAGTGCCATGTAGTCCATTTAAACTAGAGATTAAACTCTCTAATCTTCCTTGTAGAATATCTCGCTGAGAAGTATGAAATGATTCAACTATTTTTGGGATTTCATCTACTTTAGAAAGTGCATTTTCCATACTTGCTTCTAATGATTCTTTACCTCTGTTTAATAACATAATATATCTTAGAAGTAGAACTTGGTTTAAATAGCTTTTTATTATTAAATTAATATTTTTTATTTCCTGCACGCCTTCACGATCCCATAAAACAACGGAGAAGGATTTCCCAGGCGTGATTTAAATTCCGGATGAGCTTGCGTTCCGCAGAAGAATT
>CAZUSQ010000093.1:0-4547 GCA_964622655.1 uncultured Methanosarcinales archaeon | reverse complement strand
AAAACAGGGACATGCGAGTGAGCGAAGCGAACTCGCTCACATTCCTCTGGTTTTTTTGATGTCCAAAACCACGCTATGGGCTAGTCAATATATTCATGCCACCCGTCTATGACGGGTGGTTTTTGACAACAATAAAATTTACCACTATTAATTAGTAAAAACCAAAAGCTTTAAATACCAAAACAATTAGATCCATAATAGGTGGTTAGCATCAAACTAAAACATTTTATTATTATCTTAATAATCCTTATATTCTTAGTATCTACAATATATATAGCAGAAGCAAAGCAAAAAAGCAGTAAATCAGCTAAATCAACTTCTAAGAAAAGTGTAAATAAAAAAAGCAATACAGCTCCAACAGCTCAAGTAGTTGCAAACAAACCAATCAACAAAATTAGAGTTCTAGCTTATACAAATCAAGAAACATCTAATGCACTAGCGAAAGGATGCAAAGTAGTAAGGGATGCAATAGAATTAAAAGCATTACTTTGTTCAGAAGATGTTGCAGTTTCATTAGGCTTACAACCAGATCCAATTTTACATGTACTTGACACAGATGCAAATGCTCAAATAAGAGCAGACTTAGTTCAATCATCTGGCAATAATGGAGAAGGAAGAAAGGTTGCTGTGCTTGATACAGGCTACAACTACAACCATCCAGAATTAAGCTCAAGTTATCTTGGTGGATATGACTTTGTAAATGAAGATAGTGATCCTATTGACGACAACGGACATGGAACTATGGTAGCTGGAATCATAACAGCAGATGGAATTGACCCTAAAGCAAAAGGAGTTGCACCAGCAGTTGGAATTGTTGTTGGAAAGGTTTGCTCCGCTTCTGGAAGTTGTTATGGTAGTGATATGGTTGCAGCAATTTATTGGGCAGTTAATGGCCCAGATTTTATTCCAGGCACATCAGACGACTTTAATGTAGACGCCATAAGTATTAGCATAGGCGGTTTTGAATATACAACATTCTGTGATACATGGTATCCACAAGACACAAGAGCCATCAAATATGCAAGAGGCAGAGGTGTTATAGTAGTTGTAGCAGCAGGAAATTCTGGAACTGCAGGTGTTACTAATCCAGGATGTATAAGCTATTCTACAACAGTTGGTGCAGTAGATGATAATGATGTTATAGCAAGCTTTTCAAGCCAAGGAGTAGCAGTTGATATAACTGCTCCTGGAGTTGGATTATATACGCCAGCTGGCATAACTGGTAGTGGATATGGCTCAGGAGTTGGTACAAGCTTCTCAACCCCAATGGTCAGTGGAACAATAGCTTTAATCAAGAAAGCACACCCTGAATGGAGAGTTGAGCAAGTTGAATCAGCTTTATTTAACACAGCAGTTGATTTAGGTGCACCAGGCAAAGATATATATTATGGCTGGGGAAGAGTAGATGCTTATGCAGCTGTGAATTACCAATCTGCTGGAGCAAAAATGCACATATCAAACATGGACATGAGAGTAGTTAAAGCCCTGAAACTAGCAAAAGCAACTGTATCAGTTGTTGATGCTAATAATGCTCCAGTAGGAACTGCAACTGTTTATGGGCAATGGAGCGGGGCAACTAGCGATAGTGATTCTGGAGCAACTAATCAGCTAGGTAAAGTAACATTCAATTCTGATAAAGTAGCACAAATACCAGCAGGAACTACATTTACCTTTTGCGTAACAAATGTTGATAAAACTGGCTATACATACGACTCATCAGCAAATGCAGGAACTTGTGATAGTGTAACTGTTTGAATATGAATTTAGCTTAGCAGCCATCTCCATAATGGGACATAAGTTATTTTTGTTCTTCCCACATATTCTTCACCTGAAAAGTCTTCTGTTATTATAAACCCATTTTTAAGCTTCAATTGCTTACACACTTCTGTAAGGCCACTTAATTCTCTTTTCTTTGTTTCTGAATCACTCAAGTCCCAACAGACTTGGATAGCATCTAAAACCTTGTCTCTTTTTTTTGTTATAAAATCAACCTCATGTTTTTCTTTCCAATAATAAACTTCAATATGCTCTTTATTTAATTCATTAAAAACGATATTTTCCGCCAATCTTCCTAAGTCTTTGGAAAATACAAAAGCTATGGAGTTCCTCATTCCATTATCAGAACAGTAGACTTTTCTTGGATTTAAAATCTGCTGTTTTTTTGAATAAGAAAACTTAGGTACAAATGATATTAAATAAACATAAGACAAATAATATGAAAATCTTTCTACGGTGTCAAGGTTTAATTTGAGCAGGTTTCTTATTTTGTTAAACGATTGCAACGTGGAAATATTGGTTAAATAGTATTTTGCCAATTCTTCGAGTTTTTCTATATTTTTTATTTTATACCTTACAACAATGTCTTTTATTATTATGTCCCTAAAATACACATCCAATAAATCTCTCTTTTCCTTTTCTGCTTGCGCCAGCACAACCTTAGGGAATCCTCCCCATTTTAAATAAGATGAAAACGCCCTTTTAATGCTGTGCCTTTTCGCTGAAATATCTGCATTACCTTTGACATCTAGCCCTATGAAAGTAAGATATTCCCTAAATGAAAGTGGTTTGACTATTATGTCCAAATGCCTTCCAGCCAATACCGTAGCATATTCTGAACTAAGAAGTTTTGAGCTTGAGCCTGTCACAAATACATTTATTCTTCTATTTTCATGTAAATATCTTGCAAATTTTTCCCAGCTATTTATCACTTGTACCTCGTCAAGGAGTACATAATGCTTTTCACTAGGGCTAATTTCTGTTAGATATAATTCGTATATTTTGTTAAGCAGGTCCAAATTAAGCTCTTTAAATCTTGGGTCTTCAAAATTAACTATAAGTATGTCCTCCTTTCTCACTCCAGAATTTATAAGCTCTTTGCAGAACTGCAGTAGCAGTGTGGATTTACCGCTTCTCCTTATACCCTTAACAACAACAATTTCCTTGGCTCTGGACAGTTCTGCAAGTCTTCTTAACAAATCTTCTCTTTTAATTCCTGTGTAGATGTCCTTTTTCCAAAAATTCCAATCATTTAAAATGTCAAGTATTTCTGATTTTTCCATTAGTTTATGGGATATTGTTTAGGCATATATAAAGTTTACTATTCTATCGGTAGCTTTTATTCAAATTTTATATATTGTATCGGTAACTTTAGAGGAGGGTTATTTAAAACATTTCTAAAACAATTATTAATAAAATTTAGAAAAGAAAAACAAATAGATTCACTACTCTTAATTAGTAAAAACCGAAAGATTTAAATACTAGTCCTTATGTAAGGATAGGACAGGTGGTTAATATCAAATTAAAGAATAAATTTATTATTCTTCTTATCTTTCTAGTCATTTTCATATTCTTAATAGGTACACTAGCAGAAGCAAAGCATAAAAGCAGTAAATCAGCTAAATCAACTTCTAAGAAAAGTGTAAATAAAAAAAGCAATACAGCTCCAACAGCTCAAGTAGTTGCAAACAAACCAGTCAACAAAGTTAGAGTTCTAGCTTATACAAACCAAGAAACATCTAATGCACTAGCGAAAGGATGCAAAGTAGTAAGAGACGCAGTAATATTAAAAGCTTTAATCTGTCCAGAAGATGTTGCAGCTTCATTAGGTTTGCAAGCAGATCCAATATTCCACATCCTTGATACAGATGCTAATGCACAAATAAGAGCAGACTTAGTTCAATCATCTGGAAATAATGGAGAAGGAAGAAAGGTTGTTGTTTTAGACACTGGATATGATTATAATCATCCAGAGCTGAGCTCAAGCTACTTAGGTGGTTATGATTTTATTAATGACGATAATGACCCTATGGATGACCATGGACATGGTACTATAGTTGCTGGAGTTATAACAGCAGATGGCATTGATCCAAAAGTAAAAGGAGTTGCTCCATCAGCAGGAATTATTGCAGGAAAGGTTTGTGATGCTACTGGAGGTTGTTGGGAAAGTGATGTAATTGCAGCAATATACTGGGCAATTGATGGACCAGATGGCATTTATGGAACATCAGATGACTTTAAAGCAGATGCAATAAGCATGAGCATTGGAGGTCTTAGTTCTCTGGGAAAAAAAGGATTCTGCAATCTTCAATATGATAAGAGTTTAACAAAGGCTATAATCTACGCTAGATACAGAGGAGTTTTATCAGTGGCAGGAGCAGGAAATAGTGGAAGTGCAGGTGTTACTGCGCCTGGTTGCATAAGCTATTCTGTTACAGTAGGAGCAGTAGATGACAATGATGTTATAGCAAACTTCTCAAGTATTGGAAATGCTGTTGATATAACAGCACCTGGAGTTAGCTTATATGTAACAAGACTTGGTGGTGCCTATGGAGAAGCAAGTGGAACAAGCATTTCAACTCCAATAGTTAGTGGAACAGTTGCTTTAATCAAGAAAGCACATCCTGAATGGAAAGTTGATCAAGTTGAATCTGCTTTGTTTAATACTGCAGTTGATTTAGGTGCACCAGGCAAAGATACAGTTTATGGATGGGGCAGAGTAGATGCTTATGCTGCTGTAAATTATGTGAGTTCCTAAAAATTAATTTTCT
>CAZUSQ010000092.1:1292-4549 GCA_964622655.1 uncultured Methanosarcinales archaeon | reverse complement strand
GGCCCCGAACCCCGGATATTAGCTTGCGAGGCAAGTGAATACTTGCCATCTCTAGCCAACTATACTACAACCCCACGAACTTAAAATGTATTGCGAGCTATTGAGCGAGCCTAGAACCTGCGAAGCATTTTGAATAACTTTTATAATTACTAAATAGCATGATTTAGAAGAATCTTTACAAGCTCGGAAGGCAATCAACTCTTTGCATATTTTATGGAGTTTCTGATTTATATTTAAATATTATCTATAATGAAGGTCCAATACATTCAAAACCCCACTTGTTATAAATTTTACTGCAATTGCTGCCAATATAATGCCCATTACTCTTGATATTACATTTGTCCAATGCTCACCTAATATTTTATATAATTTTGAAGAATTAACTAATATAAGCCAAGTCGCAAGCAAAGTCAAAAATGCAGCAATAACTGTAACTAAAGGTCCTTTTTCATTAACAAGTATTAAAGTTGTTGTAATTACACCGGGCCCAGTCAACAATGGTGTACCAATTGGAATGCTAACATCAGAGCCATGATGCTTTACATATTTAAGGGAAGAGCCAAAAACATACATAATGCCTATTATTAGCAGTATAATGCCGCCTGCAATCTGGAAGCTGTCAAGGTTTATGCCAAAAAAATCAAATATTCTTAATCCTAAAAACAAGAAAACAAAAAGCAGCACAGCAGCAACAAAAATGGCTTTATCTATATTCATTTTCACCTCTTTTATTGGCATGCCTTTTGTAAGACTAAGAATTAATGGCAAATTTCCTATAGGATCCATTATAACAAACAATGTCACAAATGCTTCAAGTACGCCTTCCATTTTACTTCTTTAAATTGCAAAATATATTGTCAGCACTTACTACAGTAAACAAAATTGCAACAATTAATAGCAAATAATTCTTTATTTTGATTGAGTATACTGCAGATATTGTTCCTATTATTGTTAAAATAAAATATATGGTTGTTTTCGCAGTTAACCTTATCATTTAGGAATTTTAATCATTTTTTCTTTTTTTGAAATAGATTTTCTTATTGTTAATTTTTTCTTTGGAAGTAAGATAAACAATGAAATGCCAACTACAATTATAGTATAGATAATTGAGTATCTAACTATATCAGATGCATCAACTGCTTTGTATGCATAAAAAATAAGGCTTACTATCCCAGCAAAAAATAATACAGGAGCTAAAATATGATATCCCATTTTTTCCGTTTGGAAATAAACTGCTGAAATTAAAAAGAATGAAACAAGTGTTATAAATAAGAAAACTACAACAACATTCATATATTTTATGCTCTCAAAATGGATAGTGGAATAAATTGACATATATATTGTAAACAGGAATGCAGCCAGTATAGAAATATAATAAAACCATTGAGGTGCAGCTATCTTTACCTCTTTTTTATTTTTCATTTTATAAATTCTTGACTATTTAATATTTAAATCTATTGATTCTGTTTTGCTTCATAACCACTTATAATTTTATTAACTACACTTCTTACATGGTTAGAGGAAATCGCAAATCCAAGTCCTTCAAAACCACCAACTTTAAAGTTGTTAATGCCTATTATCTCACCTTTAGTATTTATTAATGGTCCACCAGAGTTGCCAGGATTAATTGGAACATCAGTTTGTATGTATTTTATTCCATTTTGGGCTGTTCTAAATGCACTTACTATACCTTCTGTCACAGTAAATGCCAGTCCAGCTGGATTGCCTGCTGCAATTACTTTTTCTCCTACTTTTACTTCATCTGAATCGCCAAAATTAAGTGCTCTCAAGTCAGGAGCGTCAATTTTTAGCACAGCAATGTCAGCATTTTCATCATAGCCAACAAGTGTATTAGCGTCATATGTTTTGCCAGCATAAGTTGTTGCCTTTACAGTTGATGCTCCACTTATAACATGCACATTTGTAACAACATAACCTTTTCTGTCAATTATTGCTCCGCTGCCTTGTCCAAGATTTGTTTTAACACTCACAACGGATTGTAAAACATCATTTACAATTGCAGAGAAATCAGCGCTCTTAATTTTTATATCTTTCAGTTCATTCTTTAACTCTGTTAGTTTTATGTCGCTTTGTTGCTCAATCTGTTCAATCAATTTAGACAGGGTATTTATTTCTTGTTGATTTTGGGTTTTAAAATTTTGAAGATTTAAATCAACAAGGCTAATTTGTGAAGATAAATTCACTCCCAGAATGCTTAATTGATTTTCTAAAGCCTGCAAATTTTGTGTCATTCGTTGGTTTAAGTCAATAAACTTTGTCTCGTAATCTTGTTTAATAATTTTTAAATTATAATTAATGTAAAAAAACAAACCCCCAGTTAATACTATAACTAAAATGACAGTTAAAATAATATTTCTTTTGTGTTTGTCAACCATTTTATTCCTTTATCTTGTATTCAACGTCAACATATTCTTTAGTTTTCTGTTTTTTATATTTTTTGCCAAATGCATGTAATTTTAGCATTGCAACTAAAAACATCAATAAAAAAAATAATAAAATCAATAAAATAGTTCCTAATGATAATACAATTAAACCACCCACAATAATCAAATACCATTTTGATATTAATGTAAGTAAAGTCCATTCTTTATCCCTTGAATAAAGAAAAATAAAGTATACTACAATAAGGCTGAATATTGTGCCTAAGCCAAAATGCCATCTTTTTTGTATAAACATTTAAACCTCAACAAAGTTTTGTTGTATAAAAGAAGCCATTTGTTTGTTTTCAGCTGCTTCATAAGCTTTTGCAGCCAACTTGTAGTTTTTTGCTTGAATGCATAAGACAGCGGCATTATTAAGCCTTTGTTTGTCCTTGGTTGGAATAAAGCAAAGTGCTGCCAGCTCAGCTTTATTTTCTGTTAAAAATAAGTCGCCAAGCTTTGTTAATTTCTCAATATCACCAGCTTTTGTCATTATTTCAACTGCTTCTATAAACTTATTCTGCTTGTAAAGCTTCTCTGCAACATCACTCAAAATTCTTTTTCTTGCATTTTCATCTAACATTGAAAGATTTACAGAATTAATCCCTTCTTTCAGGATTTTTTCGACAATAGGGTGTTCCATAAATACTTCATATGGTTTCGTTTATTTAAATTTTTTCAGAATAAATGATTGTAATGAGCCTGCTGGGAGTTTCGATGAGAGGCATTAAGTATCTTCTACATTTCGAACCCAGACTAACCGGTCTCTTCTTCTTGCGAAGCCGAAGCCGATTATGCTGTCCGTTACATCACAGG
>CAZUSQ010000092.1:0-1282 GCA_964622655.1 uncultured Methanosarcinales archaeon | reverse complement strand
AGGTTTTTGACATTTTATGGTTAGATTGCTAAAAATGAGCCTGCTGGGATTCGAACCCAGACGAACCGGTTTTTTCCATAACTTGATATGCCCGAAGCCGATTATGCTATCCATTACATCACAGGCCCATTTTAAAACAGATTAATATTTATATATAAAACTATTTAAATTAAAAATAATAAAAATAAGAATTAGTTATTGCCGATTATTTCTACTTAATGTAATCTCAATTGATGAAACTCTTACATCTCTGCCTTCATTGTTTTTAAAGCCTTCTGAGTCAATTTTTATATCACTAACAGACACTGCATTGTCTAAAAACCTTTTTGCTGCAACTTCTGCAACATCCACAGCTCTGCTTATAAACTTGCCTCTTGCCTTTATAATAACGTCTTCTGCGTTCTTTGTTGTAAACTGCATCACAACACCAGTTACATAGTTCATAAATGGCTTTCCACCAATAAAAACACTGTTATCATTCATTTTAGCACCCCCGTTACTTAAGCTTTACAGTTGACAATAAAATCTATTTTGTAGTATTTGTTGTGATTATATTTAAATGTTTTGAATTAAACTCTGACAATCCTTGCCCTTAAAACCTTCTTGCCTTGAACATCCTCCATCACAATTTTGTAATTTTGATATATTATCTCATCACCTACTTTTGGTGCTCTGCCCAAAGTTGCCAAAATGAAACCATCCAAGTCAACATAATCTATTGCCTTTATAGATATCCCTGTTTTTGCATTTACCTCATCTATTTCGGTACTTCCTTTCACAATCCATTCATTTCTTGAGATTTGCTCACTGCTTGGATTTATCCTATCAGTCTCATCAATAATCTCGCCAACAATCTCTTCTATGATATTTTCTATAGTTACTAAACCGACAACTTGGGCTTTCTCATCGATAACAATTGCCATGTGTTGTTTCCTTTCTTGAAATAATCTAAGCATAGTATCCATCTTCTTGTTTGCAAACACGAAAAATGGTTTCCTCATGATCTGCTTTACAGCGATATCAAATTTGCCATCTTTTACAAATTTAAGTGTATCTTTCAAATAAAGGATGCCTACGATATTCTCTTTATTTTTTTCATACACAGGAAATCTTGAGTACATCTTAGCTGTTGGAAGCTGAAGCACATCTTTAATTTGCATTTCTGAGCTTACCAAAACCATGCTCTTCTTTCTTGTCATAACATCACTTACAGGTGTGTTGTCAAAATCGAAAATGCGCTGTATCATCTTTTTTTCTATTTCCTTTATAGAGCCTTCTTCTT
>CAZUSQ010000091.1:0-4569 GCA_964622655.1 uncultured Methanosarcinales archaeon | reverse complement strand
AAGTGCCAAGATAAGGAGGCACTCCTAAGCCTGCTGGCTCGTCTGTATAACAATCAAGTATAGTATACCTCATAATGCATTGTTATTAATTTACCATTAAAAATCTTTCTAATTATAAACTTCAACATATTTATTCTAATATATATAATATCAATCAAAATCGACGAAAAGCTTAAATATACTTTATCTAAAGAATAGTATTAGAGGTGGTGCATATCGCAGATGTACAAAAAACGTATGCAATGGTGATTGGTGCAGTGTTAGTGTTATTGGGGCTGATAGGCTTCGTTAACGCACCGATATTGGGTTTGTTTGGTGTAAATGCTGCACAAAACGTGTTGCACCTTGTTGGTGGAGCACTAGGTTTATGGTTAGCTACAAAAGGTAGTGGCAAAGCATTCAACATGTGGACAGGTATAATAGCTCTTGTCGTTGGAGTTCTTTGGTTTATTCCAGCAATTGGTGGAGCAGCAGGTTTATTGGATAGCATCTTTGCCATAAATGCAAATATCAGCTATTTACATGTTGCAGTTGGAGTTGTCAGCCTAGGAGTAGCATACGGGATAAAGCAATAAACCTTTTTCTTTTTTTATTTCTTATGAAGCGCAAAAATTTAATTGATACTGCGGGAACAGTATTATTGTTTATTGGATTTTTCCTTGCATTTTTGCCGCATGCAGTGCATGTAAGAGTTGGCCTTGACGAAGAAACTTCTCATTTAAAGCATGTTATAATAGGAATGGTTCTTGTTGTTGTTGCATTGTTAATTTTAATATACAGTAACAAAAAATTTAAGACATAGAAAAGCCAAAAATATTTATATTAAGAAAATTAAACAAATACTATGGGGTGGCTATTAATAGTTATTATTTTTGCAGTTTTGCTTATAATTTTGTTCTTGCTAAATTTTTATAGAGATCCAAAAAGAAAAATACCAAAAGGCAACAACATAGTGGCTCCTGCAGATGGAAAGATAATAAGCATTATAGATACATCAGAAAAAACTATTAAAATTAATAAAGGATTATTTGGAAGAATAAGAGCATTAACATATGATATTTCAAATCAGTGCTATGTTATTTCTATCTTTATGTCTCCTTTAGATGTACATATCAATAGAGCTCCAATTAAAGGGATTGTAAAATCAATAAGATATACAAAAGGAAAATTCTTTGAAGCTTATAACCTTGAAAAAAGTCTTCAAAATGAAAAAAATGAAATTTTAATTCAGGATAAAAAGCTTAAAGTCAAAATCATTCAAATTGCAGGCTTTCTTGCAAGAAGGATAAAATGCTACGCTAAGCAAAATCAAAAAGTTAATAAAGGAGAGAAAATAGGCATGATAGCTTTAGGAAGCCAAACAACAATTATAATTCCAAAAGGGGTGGATTTAAAAGTTAAGGTTAATGAGCATGTGAAAGCAGGCTCAAGTATAATTGCTTATTTGAGGTGAAGTAATGGAAGATAAAATATTATTTTTTTCATCATTTATTAAATATCCAAAGGAAATTGGCTCTGTTGTGCCAAGCTCAAAGTTTTTGACAGAGGAGATATTAAAAAATATAGACTTTAAAAAAGCAAAATATATTGCGGAATATGGACCTGGTACAGGACAATTGACAAAAGAAATTCTTAAGAGGGCTAGAAGAGATGCAATGCTTTTATGCTTTGAAATAAACAAAAAATTTTGTAATTATTTAAAGAAGAAAATTAAGGACAAGAGAGTAACCATAATTAATGATAGTGCAGAAAATATAAAAAGCTATCTTAAAAAGTTTGATATACAAAAAATTGATTATGTTGTTTCAGGATTGCCATTTTCTACTTTGCCTGCAAATAAAAAATATATAATAATAGAAGAGACAAAAAATACTTTAAAAAATAAGGGGAGGTTTGTTGCATATCAATTTTTGAATAGCCTAAAGAAATATCTATACAATTATTTCTCAAAGATTTCTATAAAGTTTGTTCCTTTAAACATTCCACCTTGTTTTGTATATGTTTGTGAGAAATAAGAAATGAGATTAAGAATTAGAAAGGAGAGGATATTCCTAGCATTGACTTTATTGAGAATAGTGCTTGCTTTTGTTGTAGGCATTTTAATCATAAATGAAAGAAAGAACATTGCAACTATTTTCTTCATTGCAACTGCATTGATTGCTTTTTTTGAAGGTTTAATAAGCAAAAGATTAATTGAGAAGTCGTTGCTTAAATCAGTACTTGATTTTTTTGCAGACAGGCTTTTGATTAATGTAGTAGCAATAGCCCTTGTACTAAAAACTTTATTGCCATTTTGGTTTATGCTTATATTTCTTGTTAGAGATTTGTTAACTGTTATTATTGGTTTTATATTATTTTATCGAGATTTTAGAAGAGAATTTAAACCAACTGCACTAGGCAAAATAAGCCTTTTCTTTCAAATTATAGCTTTAATACCTGTTATAATGGGTAATCTTGACTGGGTTTTAATATGGATTGCAATAGTTATGACTTTAGCATCTGGCTTAGAAGCTTTGTTTAAATCAGAGTTCAGGCTTACCAAAAGAAAAACAGACTTAGATGACTTTAAAATCCTGAGGCTCATAAAATTTGCTGATGCATTCACGTTGACTAATGTAGTCTTTGGTATTATAAGCATACTTTTTGCTATCAAGGGTTGGTATAATACAGCAAGCTTTATGCTGTTGTTAGCTGTTGTATCGGATTACTTTGATGGAAGGATTGCAAAAACTATGGGTCAGCAAAACGAGTTTGGAAAAGAACTTGATAGTCTTGCAGATACTGTTTCCTTTGGAGTTGCACCTGCAATATTTGGATTTGCATTGATCCAAACTCCACTAGCAATAATTTCGTTCACAATATTCCTATTTTGTGGCATACTAAGGCTTGCAAGATACAATATAATGAATTTAACAGGAACTTTTCAGGGAATGCCGATAACTTTGAATGGTATTATAATTCCATTAGTTTATTTTTTGCATACTCCAATTAAATTTTATCCATATATTTATCTAATACTTGGCATATTGATGGTTTCTTCATTTAGAATTAAAAAGCTGCCTTAAAGTGATTTATTTTTAACTATCTTAGGCATACTCAAGATTTTGAATGCATACCCAATCATTGCCATATAAACCGTTATTATTGTGGCTATCAGCAAATAAACATTATAGCCAAAATTAACCTTGTATTCAAAATTTATTAAGATTAAGACTATGGTCACATAGGTTATGCCTACACTTAATCTTGCGACAAAAGTAACAGGCACAATCCTTTGTCTTTTGACATAAGTCATTTTTAATATGCCACTAATTAAAGAGGGTATAACTAACAATACAAACCAAATAACATTGATATAATTTTTTATAACCAAGAGTATGAATGTTGTTATTATTAACGTCCAGTCAGTAAATGAGTCAAGCCCACTTCCTAGCTCTGTTTTTTGGTTCATTAGCCTTGCAGAAATTCCATCAAGCTTGTCACTCAAAGTTATTATTGCGAAAATCAACAATGAAATATTTATTTTTGAATCCAGAAAATAAAATACAAATGGCACAATTAATAAAAATCTGAATAATGTTAGTATATTAGGCAAATTAACTATTTTATTGCCTGTCATTTGCCTTATTCTGATTATGTATTCAAGCCCTGATACAATAGTTAATAAAACAGCTGCAAACATAACATACCAACTTAAAGGCAGCTTTAAAAGAACAAAAACAATGGCTATGCTCTGCACAACAGTTTTTGCTTTTCCGAAATTGCTTGCAGGCACAACTATTTTGCTTGGCAATAAGTAAATTCTTGTTGCAGTTATTATTACTTCTCTTGCAATTATCGCAATGGCCATCCACAGCTCAATTCCTTCATAATCTTGAACAAGCAAAAAAACCAATGCTGTTGAAATCAGCAGTTTATCGGCAATTGGGTCTATAAGCTTGCCAAATTCTGTAACTTGCTTTTTCTTTCTTGCAAAATAACCATCCAAAAAATCAGATATAGAAAGCATGCCAAAAATAAAGGCAGCTAAGATATTTTTGTAAGGGATATTAACTAAGAGTATTATAGCAAATAATGGAATTAAGCTTACTCTTATAATTGTTATTTTATTAGGAATGTTGAATTTAAACTTCATAAATGGCATAATATTTATAAGTGCTTAATAATTTTTCTGAAATGATTGGAATGAAAATTAGCTATTTTATTGTTTTGATTATTTTAGTTGTGGGTTGTGCTAAAAATATTGGAAATGAATCAAAAAACGAAGAAATAAAAGGATTAGTATATAAACATGCAAAAGCATGGGAAAGTAGTGATTACAAATTATTTGAATCTATATTGCATGATGAATTGATTTTTGCTTATCCAGGCAGGAGAATGACTAAAAATGAAACTCTTAAGGATTTTATTGATTATCATAAATTATTCAATAACACAAAAGTATACATAAATAAGATTATCATTGAGGGCAATGATTTAGCTGTTGAATGGCAGTTTGCTTCTACAAACATAAAAACAGGGAATAGGACTGCTGTAAGCGATGCCATAATTGGAGTAGTAAAAGATGGC
>CAZUSQ010000090.1:0-4617 GCA_964622655.1 uncultured Methanosarcinales archaeon | reverse complement strand
AGGCTGCTGCAGCTTACTTAATGGTTGCAACAATTGCAGGCATTTTAATGGCTTTATTGCTTAACACTGGCGGTGGTGCATGGGACAATGCCAAGAAGCTTATTGAAGAAGGAATGCATGGCGGCAAAGGAAGTGAGGCACATAAAGCAGCTGTAACTGGCGACACAATTGGTGACCCATTCAAAGACACAGCAGGACCTTCATTACATGTTTTGATTAAATTGTTAAGCACAATTACACTAGTTCTTGTGCCTTTGTTTGTATAAATTTTAAGAATCTTCTAATGATAAAGAATATTCCACAACTTTTTCAAGTTCACCTATAATAACTAATACTGTTTGAGGTTTTTTATGTAGATTATTATCACTAAAATACTTATATACTTTATGTGTTAGGTGATGGTCATGTATACTAAGCCTACCTTCAGGATTTCCAAATATTTCCCTTAATCGAGCAACAACTTCACACTGATCTTCAATTCTTGAATGCTCTATTATTTGATATGCACTTTGAACTGATTTTTTTATTATTATTTGATATAAGTATTGAGCTAATTCTTTTATAAGTTGCTCTCTTGCTGTTTCGGGTTGTTTTAGAGAATACTCCATTAAAACAAGCAAAGTATAAATACATTAAAAAATTTACTATAAAAATCAAAATAAAATGCCCAAAAAAAGATACTATGAAAAACCTGCTAGTCAAATAAAAATTGCAAAAAAGCGTATTGAATTTCTATTCAAGCATGCAAAAGAAGTTTTTAAGGAAGACAGCAAGTTTTCTGACAAATATGTCAAAATAGCAAGAAGAATCGCTATGAAGTATAAAATAAGACTTTCTTCTTCAATTAAGAAAAGATTCTGCAAGCATTGCCATAAATACTTAATGCCTGGAGTTAATTGCAGAATAAGACTTCATAAGCACAGGCTTATTTATTATTGTTTAAGCTGCAAGCATTATATGAGGCATCCTGTAAAATAAAAGAAATTGTTTGTAATTGATTTATAACTCCTCAATCCGCTTCGCAATTCTTGTGCTCGGCGTAACTTTTTCTGCCACAAGACTTTGATTTCGTCGGCATTAAGTTACGCCTCGCCTATTGATTCACTATTCAAATTTAATTTTTTTCAATATAGAAAATAATTATATAAAACGAAAGGTTTATATATAAGTTATATCACTATGTAGTAATAAAAACTTAAAAGTTGGGGGTTAAAATGTGTTTAGCATGTTCAATAGCTGAGGGAAATCCTTATGCTAAAAACGAAAAGGAAGTTGATTACTCAAGTAATCAGGAGTATAATTCGAGTTATTGAAAATGAAAAAGGTGTTTTAACAGGATTGCTAGCTGCAATTTTGGCTGCAGGATGTGCTACTGGAGCTACTGGAAATGGTATAGATGTTAGCATCACAAACTTCGATGCTGAAATGAAGCGTATTAAAACACAAAAATATGAAGGTAGAGAATTAACTTTTCGTGGAAATCTGAGAGATGAATATGGTTCATGGGTTGGATATTACGAAGCAGTTATTGAAAAAGATGGCAAGGTGCGAGTGAAAAAATATGAAGGAGGTAAAGTTTCATTTATTCACTATTAACACAATTAAAGGTTTATCAAAATGAGTTTAGCAAATTACTAAAATGGCGCGAAATTTAGTGGCAATTGTTGGAGCTTTGATTGGTGGGGCAGTTGGATATTTGGCAGCAAAAAAATATGAAACTGCCTTGACTGCTGCTCTTGGTGTAGGAGCTTATGTTGTGCCAATTGGGTTAGGTGCAATAGCTCTTGGTTATGTAGGGAAAAGATTATACAATAAAAATAAGTGATCAAAAATGGAAGTAGAAGAATTATTTTTTGATGAGGACATGGAACAATTTGAATCAATGAGAAATGAAAGGAAGAAGATGAAAGACAAAGATTTTGCTAAACTTATTAATAAGAAAGAGCTTTCTGAATTTGAGATGGATGAGATGTTTTTGTGAGGAAATAAAATGCAAGGTGCACAACATCACCAAAGGAAAGATGAATATCCAACTCGTAGAACTTTTCTAGTTGTGTTGGGTGGAACAGGACTTGCTCTTTCTGCTATCCCAAACCCTGTCAGAGACTTCTTAATAGACGCCTATAAAGGTATCACAAATCCAAAACCTGAGGATAAATATTTTGAGGCTTTAAAATTAGGTGATAAAACATTTATTGGATATCAAGGAAGAGTTTTTGAAATTGTCCCTAAATTTCCTAAGAAAGCATTAGGCATTCAATTTTTAGTTAAGGAAGAAAACCCCTCTTATGACAGAGCAGAAGAAGAGGTAATCGGTAAATTAGCTGAGCAATTGTACGAAAATCCTACCTTAACAGGTTTAATAACTAATAAAAAAGAAAAAATACCTTATGGTTCTCAAAAAAAGATCAGTTTCTTAGACCCACATGATAAGTACCCAATTCCAAGACAACTAAGAGATATTAAAAGCTTGGATGAATTAGTAAAATAAATACCATTTTAAACATATTAATTACTCTAATAGTTATAACTATTAAATAAAATTAACAATGCTAGAAAAATTAGTTATTATTCCATCTTTTGTTTCATTATCTACAGTAGGTCAGGCGGATTTACCTAATTCTAGTTCTTTTATTTATCATCAAAAACCTCCACTTTATGCACAAGCGGAAAGTCTTAACAACAAACTGAGACAGGCTGATGACATTGCAAGGAACAATCCTATTTCTGCAATTCCTTTTTACAGGAATGTGATGCTTGAAAAAGGACTGGAAAGAGATGAAGCAATAGAAAAATTGATGAGAATATTTGACAAACTTGTGGACCCTGTTGAATATGAAAAAAATAGATGGCATTTTGAAAATGCACTTTCTTTTTATGATGATGTAATTAAAAATCATCAGGACAGCAAGCATATTGGAATGGCTCACCTAAAGTCAGGTAAGATTATTTTTAATCATATATATTACATGCCTGAAAAACTTAAAAATGTTATGTCCAGATATGAAAATGCCTATAAAATAGGCGAGAAAATTGGCGATAAAAATTTGATGGCTGAAGCACGCTTTAACCAAGGATATACAGTCTATTTTGCAATAACTGGACTCATTATAAACAATGAAATTGCGCATGCGCTTGAAATTGAAGCTATGAAACATAGATACAGAAGAAGTTTGGCGCAAAATTATTTTGAAGAAGTAATTAAACTTGTTCCAGGAACTGATTTAGCGCGAAGAGCTACTAATCTTTTAAGTTTAGTGCAAAGAAGATATAGGTATTGATTTAAATAATAAAACTTTATAAATCAACAAATATTCTTGATTCGTATGTCCAATTACGACCTCGAACTATCCAAAGTTATAGAAAGGATTATCAAAGAAAATGCCAAGCTTGTTTGTGTTCAACTGCCAGATGGGCTTAAACCAAGAGCAAAGGAAATACAAGAAGCAATAGAAAAAAACACAAAAGCAAATGTTGTTATTTGGCTTGGTTCTTGCTTTGGTGCTTGCGATGTGCCTTTGCAAGTTGAAAGGCTAGGAGTTGATTTGCTTGTCCAATGGGGACACTCCACTTGGAGAGGAAGTTGGTATTAATTTCTTTTTTGTATTAGTACAGAACAAGGGGCGCACATATCACTTCTTTAGAGTCTAATTTTTATTTATTTCAATAATTATTTTTGTATTGTGTTATTCAATGTGAAATTATTGTTGTTGTAGATGCTTTTGTTCTTTCATAGCGCATTATAATACCACACATTATAATATTATATTCACTAAAATAAACAAAAATAATATAAACCTAAAACAAATACTTATTTTAATGAAAACCTATTTTGCAGTTACTGGAGTTGTTAAAAATAAAAATAAAGTTCTAATCCTAAAGAAATCTCCAAAAGATTATAATTATCCAAACAGATGGAGTTTTTGCTCTGGTTATGTTAAGGAATTTGAGCCAGCAGAAGACAGTGTGTTGAGAGAAATAAAAGAAGAAACTGATTTAGATGCAAAAATTGTAAAAAAAGGCAAGCTTTTCCAAACAAATGACAAAATTAGAGGAAGAACTTGGATAATTATACCTTTTCTTTGCAAAGTTAAATCAAAAAATGTTAAGCTAGACCACGAAAATGTTGAGTTTAAATGGATAAACTATAAAGACATAAACAAATACAAAACAGTTCCTGGCTTGGAGAAAGATTTAAAAGTATTAGGTTTACTATAAATAAAATGATGAAAAAGATATTTCTTGGAGCTGATCATGCTGGTTTTGAGTTGAAAGAACACATAAAAAAACATCTCATTGAGCAAGGATTCAAAGTTGAAGATAAAGGTGCTTATAAATTTTATAAGCAAGATGATTATCCTGACTTCATTGTTCCAGTAGCAAAAGAAGTAGCAAAAAATCCGAACAACAGAGGAATAATATTCGGCGCTTCTGGACAAGGTGAAGCAATTGCAGCTAATAAAATAATGGGCATAAGGGCTGCTTTGTATTATGGAGGCGATATAAAAATTGTAAAGCTTTCGCGCACCCATAACAATGCAAATATACTTTCTCTCGGAGCAAGGTTTTTGAGTAAAGAAGAAGCAATTGAAGCTGTTAAGTTATGGTTAAACACAG
>CAZUSQ010000089.1:0-4632 GCA_964622655.1 uncultured Methanosarcinales archaeon | reverse complement strand
AATTGACACATTTAAGCCAGACATATTGCTTTGCAGCCATGTTCATGAAGCAGAGGGCATAGAAGAAAAGATTGGAAAGACAAAAGTTATAAATGTTGGAAAGAAGGGAAAGATAATTGAAGTTTAACCTTTTTAGTTCTAAACCGGTATTGGTTTTTTAGAAATTAATCTATAAGCAATCATGATAATTGTCACTATTATTGATACTTTAACCACAGCATGCAGAGCAGTCATGTTAAGCTGAGTTACATAAGAAATTGTAGCATTTGAAGTAAGAAAAATTGCAGAGTAAACAAGAAATATTGTCAGTAAAATGCTTAAAATGTCAAGCACTTTGCTTTTGGCAAATGCAGATGGCTTAGATGCTAACTCTTGAGCAGAAGGAAGCATTCTTTTGAACAAAAATGCAGTGCCAGTAATTAGTACAAGCATTGTTAATAACATCATCGGAGTAGGCAGAGGAAATCCTCTTACTATTAGTCTAAATAGAAGGGTAATCAGAATAAATAACGACAGGTTTACAATCCACCCTCTTTTAGAAAGCAATGGTCCATAATTTTCTCTTGGTGCAATGCGATTGGCTATGTAAAAAGCAAGTATTGTTTGTATTGGAACCCACCACACAAAATTAACAAAAAACATATTTTTCAAATTAACACCCAATATAAATGGTGGGAAATATATAACACTGGGTCCAAGCAATTGCCATACAAGGCAAAAAAATAATGCTGCTATAGCTACTTGATAATCTTTAAGTCTGTACCTTCCTATTAAATCCTCAATTATGGCAAAATATGGAAAATAATTCAGAAACAGAGCCAGTGGCAATATAGGAATTACCTTAAGGTTGTTTATACCTCTTATTGAATATTCCATCAATATGTTGAGTAAAGTAACAATTAGAACAATTTTCCATCTACTATTCGTCATGAAATTTTTCATTATTTTTTAATAGAACTCAATATCATATTTTTTCCCTTTTGCCTTAGGTAATTCTTTTTCATCCTCTTCTTTAATTGTGGCGGTATCCATCTTTTTTAACTCTTCTTCATTAAACAATTCTGCAAACAAATCTTCTGTTGATTCTGAAGTTTCTTCTTGTTGTGTTTCTTGAGTTGTTTCTGAAGGAGTATTTGATTCCTGTGTTAAAGTAGAAGTATCACCAAAAATATTTGTAAATGCGCTTGCTGTTTCTTGTGCTACTTGAGGCTCATTTGTAAATATTTCTTGAGAATCACCAATAATATGCTGCAGCATCTTGATAACTTTTCTTATTTCCTCATGCGAGTCCTCTTTTGTGTTGATTTCTATTTTCATAGTAGCAACATTAGATATTTAGCTTAAAAATCTTTTGGTTTTATTTATTTTGCTCATTAGTTGATGTCTCCAATTTCTCCTTTATTTTTTCTACTAATTCACTGCTTTCTTTTTTTCTTTTTCTTATTCTAAAGACTACAAAAATGGTAACGAAAAATGCAATTGAAGCTAAGGAAATAAAGAATAATGTTTTATTAAATGATTTCAACTTTGGCTCTTCTATTACAATTTGTTCTGTTTTATTTTCGGGTTGAATTTCTGCAGCTGTTTCATTTATATCTACTGCCTGAGGTTGTTCAGCTTGAGTTGTTGATATATTAGTTGTAGCAGAAGCTGGCTCTTGCTTCTGTTCAGGTATGCTTACTGCTTGAGAACTCTTAAGAATAAAAGTATTATTTTCGATTAAATCGCTTATGCCTTTTATTGTATAAGCATACTTATAATTTACAGGTTCTTGCCCTTCTGAGGATGCTTCAAGATATAAAGAGTAATTAGCTATATTTCCAGGCTTAAGTGTTAAGCTATCCTTTAGAGTTCTTCCATCCTTATCAAAAGCTGGCTTATCCTTGATTAGAGAGATATGGTTTGGAAGATTGATAGTTGTAAATGCTTCAATATCCTCGCTAGAATGAATATTCTGCAAGGAAATATTAATGTAAAAAGGTTGGCTTACTTCAATATTTTTGTCTATTATATAGCTTGCTTTCAATTGTTTTGGTAGCACTTTTATTGTCACAGAATCAGTTGTCTTCTTCTCTGTTTCAAACCCATTAAAATAGCTTAGATTTCCAGCCAAGCTATAAGATCCTTCTTTCTCTGCAACAATCGTTGCAGTGCATGTTTTATCGTATTTTGGTTTAAGTGAGCCACTCCATTTCATTTGTCTTTCATTCAGCTCACATCCTTTAACTTCTTGAATATAAAATGGTGTCAAATCATAATTAAATACTATATTTGTTATCTCAAAATCTGTTGGATTTGTTATAGTTATTGTAAGCTCTGTTGCTTCGCCTTGCAGTAACTTATCTTGGACTGCTTTGCTAACAGTTGATAAGCTGCCTGTAAGTTTGTATATATCAACATTAACCTCGTAATAATAAACATATGTGGTTATGTTTTTATATGAGAAATTAGCTCTGTTGATGCAAACCCTGAATACGTTATTTGATTTACATGCGCCATTATCCACTATCAAGTTGGTTGTAGGTGTTTGCACAAAAACCTTATTACTAACCTCATCATACTTAAATCTAAAGACACCACCTTCTATTATTTTATCAGCGTCTGTTATAACATTGCCAGAGAATATTTTAGTTTCAGCAAAAGTTATTGGTAGAAAAAGGGTTAATAGCAATAAAAATATTATTAATTTCATAATTTAGACATTTTAATAAGAATATTTAAACATAGCGATTAATAGCTATTCAAATACCTTCTGCCAGTTCATATAAATATTGTTTATAACCTCATTGATGTCCATTTCTTTTATTTTAGCAATCATGTTATAGCTTTCAACCACAAAAGCAGGCTCGTTTAATTGAGTTGCATGTGAGAACGCTCGCGTTTGAGCATGCTCGCGTTCATCTCCTTTGTAAGGGCTTAGGTAAGGGCTGTCTGTTTCGCAGAATAATTGTGACAACGGCACATTTTTGACAATATCCTGAAACTGTTGGCTTCTGACAACAATTGTTGGTGCTGTCAAAAACCATCCATTGTCTGCAGCTCTTTTGACAAGAGATTTTTTGCCAGAAAAGCAATGCATTATAATTTTTTCATTTTTTGATGATTCTAACATTTCTATACATTTTAGCTCTGCTTTTCTTGAATGCACTATAATTGGCTTTTTCAATTCTTCAGAAAGCTTAATCATTTTCCCAAAATCTTCAATTTGCTGCTTATCCTCACTATTAACAAAGTCTAAACCAACTTCGCTAATTGCAACAATATTGTTTTTATTTTTCCTTATAAAATCAATTTCTTCATCAACATCATAGTCAATAAACTTTAATGGATACTCTCCACTCTCCATTTCTTTCTTCAAGGCATTTCTGGGGTAGAGTCCCATTGCGCATTTAACAAGCTCATATTTTTTAGAAAGCTCTAGGCATTTTCTATTTGTTTCTGGGTTTATGCCATTTGTTATTATATGTTTTAAACCAGCATTTTTTGCTCTATGAATTATTTCGTCAATTTGATTGATTAATAAAGGGTGGTCTAAATGTGTATGGACATCAATTAATAGATTCATTTTTTGATTGATTTGTCTAACATTTAAGAGTTTATTGTTGTAAAATTAAAAAACATAAAAAACAAAAGGTTTTTAAAGTACTACTAATAAATAGTAATTATGAGTTTAAGAGAAAGAGTAGAAGAGTCCTTACAAAACCAAGGTAAATGGGAAAAAGGAATGTGGCCCAGACCTTATATAGAGGATGTAGCTGATATAGTTTATCCTTTATTAGCTGATTTAGTACATCAGGAGTGGGTTGTTTTTGCTAGTGAGATAAACAAATCTTTAAAGCACGTGTTTGGAGATTCCCAATTAGCTCAATCACTGGTAAAGCTTACAAATAGGATGGGCAGAGACCATAATGTAAATGTTACAAATTTAGCTGATGCTTTGAGAATGACTTTTGGTGAGTATGATAAAATAGATTATTCACAAAATAGTGTCAATGCAAAGGGATCATCCATCATTTTATATTATTCACCTGAAAGACTTCAAGAATACATAAAACAGCATGTTACACAAAAAACACAGATTGTGCTAACCTGCAACTTCTGACACTACTTCATCAGTATTTTATTCTTTTTTAACAAGATTTAAATAATTATTGAGTTTACTTTGGTGATATGGATAATGTCAGAAGTAAAGGTACATAAAGTTTAGATTCTTCTTGATAGTATTATTATTTTTTTGATTTTTAGAATTATTATTGATAAAAATTTTTATTGGAAATGCTCTATTGTCAAAAGCAAGAAGCACAAAAATATAACTAAAGGAAACATTAAATAAAACTCGTTAATAAATAAAACAAAATGAAACCAGTCAAACACATAAAAATAAAAAAAGCAATGAGTGTGAATGAATTAGTTAAGCAGATGAATGCGACTGGAGTTCTTGGAGCTGGCAGGCTTGCAAAAGCTGTTGATATATGTGAAGCAATGATTAAAAACAAGCAATGCAAAGTTTTTCTTGGCTTAGCAGGTCCTTTAGTTCCTGCTGGAATGAGAGAGATAATAATTGATACGATTGAGCAAAAATGGGTTGATGTTGTTGTTACAACAGGTGCTACTTTAACACATGATTTAGGA
>CAZUSQ010000088.1:4212-4724 GCA_964622655.1 uncultured Methanosarcinales archaeon | reverse complement strand
ACAACCTTTGCTTAAGTCTAAGTTATATCAATTAGTATTTAAAGGTTACTTTTCTTTAAACCTACCATAGTTTAGTGAAATCTGGCCAATTTCCAAGCAATTGCCCGCCGTCAATTGCAATTACTTGTCCTGTAATGAAATCAGCATTAGGTGAAACTAAAAATACGATAAAATCAGCAATTTCTTTTGGATATGCAAATCTATGCAGAGGTATTGTCTCTTGTAGATTTTTCATCATTCTTTTATTGTTAATCATCTCTTGCTTAAAGCCTTCTGTTACAGTTATCCCAGGAGCAACAGCATTTACATTTATTTTGTATTTTGCCAATTCCATTGCAAGAGTCTTTGTTAAATTAATAACGCCTGCTCGTGCAGCACCTGAATGCGCCAATCCAGGAGCAGCCCTTATAGCATATATATGAACAATATTCACAATTTTTCCACCTTTCTTTTTCATGTATTCTACAGCTTCTCTGCAACAAAACCATGTTCCGTAAAGGTTTATCTTTACA
>CAZUSQ010000088.1:0-4202 GCA_964622655.1 uncultured Methanosarcinales archaeon | reverse complement strand
GCGGATATTTTTTCAAAAGGAGCAATAAACTGCCCACCGGCATTGTTAACCAATAGATCCAACTTACCAAACTTTTTAACAGTATGCTCAAACAAATTTTTAACCTCTTGTTCGTTTCTAATATCAGTTTTCATGGAGAATATATTTCTGCTTATTTTTTTAAGCTCATTGAGTCCTTTGCTAAGATGGTCTTCCTTTCTACCTGCAATCATAACTTTGGCTCCAAGCGATAAAAAGGCAGAAGAAATCTCTTTGCCTATTCCAGTTGCACCACCTGTTATAATTGCAACTTTGTCTTTTAACAAGTTTTTTTCGTACATCAAAATCACTTTTTACCCGTGCAATATCTTAACTAAAAATCCAGCCTTTACAACTTCTGTGCCATCTTGTTTTCTTACAGAGCAATCACAAAACAATCTTTCTTTTTCCGGATATTTTTCTTTTATGGTTACAGTCGCAGTGATAGTATCGCCAATAAACACAGGAGCAAGCAGCTTAATTTCTTTTTTTAGTGCAATGACTAAAGACTCATCTGAAGTGAGCATTTTAACAAGTGCCACACCTATAGTGCTTTCAGTAATAAAGCCATTTGTAGCTATTCTGCCAAAAATGGTTTTTTTCATTCTCTCTTCATCAAAATGAACAGGATTAAAATCACCAATTAATTCACCAAACTTATTATTGAGTTCTTCAGTAATAGTTCTTGTGAAAGTACCCTGATAGCCTACGTTAATATCTTCATATCTCATTTTGCCACCTCAATCAAAAATATATTTATTATTTAAGCAGCCCATCAAATGGTTTAAATTTTACTCCATAATGTATGATTCCTTTTTCACCATCTACAAAAACCTTTCTTATACAAGACTCTACTTTCATGCCTATCTCAATATTATCGAAATCCACAACCTGTGCTGTCAATTTAGGCCCTTCATCAAGCTTCACAATTGCCACAGTGTAAGGCACTTGCCTCTCAAAACCCGTAGGAGCATAGTATATTGCAGAATATGAATAAATTTCTCCTAAACCCTTAAATTTATAATCTTCCAGTTCATTGCTTTCACATTTTGCGCATTTTCTTCTTGAAGGGAAAAATAAAGCATAACACTCTTTACACCTCGAGCCAACAAGGTAACCTTTTCTAATCTTCCTCCACTCCATTGCAACATTTGATTTAGTCATTGTTCTTCACCTTATTTGAGAAAATATTAACTACAGCAGCTGCGCCTGCTCCACTTATTGTTTCTGTTAAAGCGTATTTCGCATTTCTAGCCTGTCTTTTGCCTGCATTATTATTAAGTTGGTAAAATGCTTCTATAGCTTGTCTTATACCTGTTGCTGCAAATGGATGTCCACAACCCTTTAAACCACCGCTTGGATTTACGGGCAATTTTCCATCTAAATCAGCATTACCGTCTTCTATGAACTTTCCGCCAGCCCCCTTTTTCGTGAATCCGATATCCTCTATTGACATTATTTCCCCAATTGAAAATGAGTCATGTATTTCTGCAAAACTTATCTCATCTAATTTAATTCTAGCTCTTAATAGCGCAGTCTTAGAAGCTGAACTGACAGCATTAAAAGTTGTAATGTCTTCCCTTTCATGCAATGCCATAAAATCAGCCCCAACACCGCTTCCAATAATGTGAATTTTATTTTTGTATTCTTTTGCTAGCTCACTGTTACACATTACTAATGCACAGCAGCCATCACTTGGAGCTGCAGAGTTAAGCACTCTTATTGGATATGCAACCATTGGGCTTTTCCTGACATCATCCATAGTCAACTTAAACCTAAATTGAGCAATTTCATTTTCAACTGCATTCGAATGATTTTTCACAGAAACCATATCAAGCTGGTTATTTGTTGTTCCATACAATTTCATATGCCTTAATGTAATCATTGCGTACAAGCTTGCTAAAGTAGCTCCTGTAGAAGCCTCCCATTCTTGATCTGCAAGTTCAGAAACAACTCTTGTTGCATCTGTTGTCGTAATATCACTCATTTTCTCAACTCCAATAACAAGCGCAATTTTGCTTTGCCCAGCCATAATAGAATTTGCAGCTTGCACTATCGCATAAGCACCAGCAGCATCGCCTCCACCTATTGATACTGCATTATGGATTCCAAGTTCATCAGTACAAATCGCATTTATGTTATTTTGCCCATTTATTGTACTGCTGAAGCAGTTTGCTACAAATAATGAATCAACATCTTTTAATCCTATATTTGCTGATTTCAATGCATTAATCGAGGCATAACTAATAAGTTCTCTCAACCCATATTGCCAAAGTTCTCCAAATTTTGTAGAGCCAATTCCAACAATGCTAGGCATTTCAATCAATCCTCTCTGTATACTTGCAGTACGTTGTATAATCAACATATCTTTTTTTATCAACATAGTATTTAGTTGCTTTAGCGAGATTTCTTTTCTCTTCAATAGCATCTTTAACTTTAATGAAAAACGAGTCGCTTCCAGCTCCGCTACCAAAAGATGTTACAATTATGTTCTGACCAGGTTTTGCAACATCAAGTATGGATGCAAGCCCTATAAGTGATGCAGCAGAATATGTGTTTCCTATTTTATCAACTATAAAGCCTGCCTTAAGCTGCTCTTCACTAAATCCCAACATTTTTGCAACTTTTGACGGAAATTTGCCATTTGGCGTGTGAAAAGCAACATGGTCTATATCAGACGGCTTTAAGCCCACTTTTTCCATTAGAAGCTTTGTTGCAGCAATTGTATGTTTAAAATAAGCAGGCTCTCCTGTAAATCTTTCAGTATGAGTTGGATATCTAACCTGAGGCCTTCGCCAAAAATCAGATGTATCAGATGTGAATGATAATGTATCTTCAATTTCTGCTACATTTTCTTTATCGTTATTGCCCAAAATAAATGCAGCACTACCGGCACTACTAGTTTGGTCAGCTATATCTTCAGCACTACACTCACCAGTATCGGCACCAATTGCAAGCCCATATTTTATTATGCCTGACTTTACTAAACCCATTATCATTTGAAGTGATGCTGTGCCAGCCTTACATGCAAACTCCACATCAGCGCTTGTATGATTAGTATTCATTCCAATTGCATTGCTTATAATGCTTGCATTTGGTTTGACAGCATAAGCTGGTGTCTCAGAACCAGAATAAATAGCACCAATCTCCTCAGGGTTTATATTTGCACGCTTTATAGCATTCAAAGACGCTTCGATACCCATTGTTACAGTATCCTCATCAGTGTTAGGCACAGATTTTTCATATATCAAAAGCCCATTCTTGACGCTATTAATATCTCTTCCCCATATGTTAGCAATTTCCTCAGTTTTTATTCTATACAAAGGAACATAAACGCCATAGCCTACTATACCTACCATTTTCATTCACCTTATTTATATAAACAAAATTTATACTCCAATGCCCCCATTTACATTTAATACTTCACCAGTTATATAACTTGCCCTTTCAGATGCAAGGAATAAAGCACAATAAGCAATTTCTTCATTAAACCCAGCCCTGCCTAATGGTATTAAAGACATAATTAACTTCCTCCTAATAAATGGTATATTATTAGTCATTTCACTTTCTATAAACCCAGGAGCAATTACATTTGCTGTTATATTGTATTTTCCTAGCTCCTTCGCAAGCGACTTTGTAAATCCTATTATTCCAGCTTTTGAAGCAGCATAGTTGCACTGACCAAAATTTCCCATAATGCCTGCAATTGATGAAATATTAATAATTCTTCCATTTTTTTGAATTAAGGGCAAAGCCTGTTTTGTAACATTGAATACACTAGTTAGATTTACTTCTATTACTCTGCTCCATTCCTCTTCTGTCATGTTCTTCAAAGTCCTATCCATGTTTATGCCAGCATTATTGACAAGAATGTCAATTTTGCCAAATTCCCTTTTTATTGATTCAATCATAACACCAACTTCAGCGTATTTACCTACATCAGCTTTTATACACATTGCTTTTCTACCTATATTTTTTATTTCCCTTTCAACATCTAAAGCACCATCCTTGTCTTTGTTGTAATTTACAATTACATCAGCACCATTTTTTGCAAATTCGATTGCAATAGATTTTCCAATCCCTCTCGATGCACCAGTTATCAAAGCAACTTTATTTTTTAACATCAATCCACCTTCTTCAGGATATGCACAGTAACAGTGCTCCCAGCACCGCCAATATTCTGA